>CAYQWO010000491.1:0-3364 GCA_964421095.1 uncultured Syntrophaceae bacterium | reverse complement strand
CCCCGAAGGTGTGAAAAAATCCCCCAAATCACCCCCACCGTGGCCCTCCCCCGGCGAGGGGGAGGGGATTTCTTCTTATATTTTAAGGTCTCTACCTTCTCCCCCGGCGGGAGAGGGTTGTGTGAGGGGGCATCTTCGCAATTTTTTCACAGCTTCCCCCCAGGTGGGGAGAGGGATGGGAAGAGGGGGTAGTTAGATTTTGACCATAACACCGGATGGATGAAGAGGTTGAATTGGAAAGGAGAACCCAGGGCCCATCTGAGGCCTTAACTCACGAGGGCGAAGAAAGAACTACCAAGCGGAAGCTATCCGGTCCCGCGGGAAAGATAGTCACAGTCATCGCCGTGTTTTTTTCCCTCTTCCAGCTTATTACGGGTTATGCTCCGCTCATAGCCATGTACCAAAGGCTTATTCACGTAGCATTTGCTTTCACCCTCATCTTTCTTCTCTATCCTATTTCTGCGAGAGCAAAGAAGGATCGACTCGCTTGGGAGGGGCTGCTCCTTACTGCCCTGCTCCTCTATATCAGCTACTATGTGGTCACTCACTTCATCGCCCGGGCTGATCAAGTCGGCCTTGAGCCACCGCTGTATGAACTGATTCTCGGGGGAATCCTAATCTTTTTAACCATAGAGGCCAGCCGCCGGACAACGGGATGGTCTCTGGCTATCTTTATTTTTTGCTCCCTCTTATACGCCCGCTTTGGAGAGTGGCTCCCCACCGTATTAGGGCATCCTGATTATGCCGTCGAACGCATCATCAGCGGTCTATTCATGACTACTGAGGGGGTCTATGGTGCCCTTACCGGTATCTCCTCCACGTTCATTTTTCTCTTCGTCCTTTTTGGAACTTTCATGCAGGAATCCGGGGCGGGGAAGGTTTTTTTCGGCCTGGCCTCGAGCCTTTTCGGTCATGTACGGGGAGGACCGGCAAAAATCGCAGTAGTGGCCAGTTCCATGTTTGGATTGATCTCTGGCAGCGCCATGGCCAATGTCTCCGCAGTAGGACAGATCACCATCCCGATGATGAAAAAAGCGGGTTACAAACCCCATTTTGCCGCGGCCGTGGAGGCCGCTTCTGGGGTTGGCGGCCAGTTCGATCCTCCAGTTATGGGGGGATCGGTCTTCATCATGATGGAGATTCTGGGAGTTTCCTATTGGGCCATCTGCAAAGCTGCTTGGCCTGCGGCCATACTCTATTACGTGGGCATTTTCTTCATCGTGGATTTCGAGGCGGTGAAGCATAACTTAAAGGGACAGCCGAAGGAGACCCTGCCCAAGTTCACAGAGGTCCTGAAGGAGGGTTTCCACTTCTTCATTCCCCCGGTCATTCTGGTATACTTTTTGGTTTATGTTAGCGTGACAGAGAGCCGAGCAGCCTTCTGGGCGGTCGTTTCTGTTCCCCTGGTTTCGATGTTGAGGCCGTCTACGCGGATGAGTTGGAGGCAGATTCTGCGGGCTCTTGAGCGCGGGGCCATCGGGTTTTTGCCCATTGCGGGCGTTGTCGTTGCGTGTAACATCCTAATAGGAATGATCACCTTGACCGGTCTGGGGTTGCAGATCTCCTCCATTCTCATTGAGCTTTCTGGAAACTCCTTGTTAATGCTTTTAATATTAACCATGATTGCCTCTATCATCCTCGGCCTGGGGTTACCGATCATCGTCTCTTACCTGGTCTTGGCGGTACTGGTGGCTCCAGCTTTGACGCAAATGGGCGTGGAACCGCTCGCCGCTCACCTCTTCATTTTCTTCTTTGCTTTAGTTTCAGACCTGACGCCCCCCGTGGCCCCTGGAGCCTTCGTTGCCGCCGGAATTGCCGGAGCCGATATGATGCGCACGGCCTGGATGGCCTGCCGGCTGGGGCTGGTGGTGTATATTCTCCCCTATATGTTTGTTTACAATAAAGCTCTGATGCTCATGGGGGATCTGGGAGACATCGTCGCTGCGATCCTAACGACCCTCGTCGGGGTCTATGCCCTGGCCTGCGGGATCCAGGGATACATGTTCCGCCCGACCAAAATTTATGAACGGATCCCTCTTTTTGTGGCGGCCCTCTTTTTAATCAGCCCGGGCTTCATCTACGACCTGGTGGGCATCGTCCTTTTATTGACCGTTGTTTTCATTCAGAAGCCCACCTTTTTCATCGATCTGCTCCACCGGGTTTGGCAAAGAGATACGACACCATGAATCAAAAGTAATTGCCCATGCCCGCTTGGCCGCCCGCGAATCCCGTCGCGCTATAGCGGGAGAAAAATCCCCCCTCGCCCCCCTTTCGGCAAAGGGGGGTTGGGGGGATTTGAAATTTAATTTTTATGTTGCAGGAGGAGATGGCGTGGATTCAATCCAAAAGAAAAACAGCCCGAATCAATTCCCCTACAACCTCGAACCCTTATTTCATCCCAAGTCGGTGGCGGTTATCGGAGCTTCGGCTGATCTTACGCGGATCAGCGGGAGGCCGATCAAGTTCCTGCTCAACCACAGGTACAGCGGCAAAATATTTCCGGTCAATCCCAAGTACCAGGAAATTGCCGGGTTGAAATGTTATCCCGGGATCCAGGCGATCCCCGAAGAAGTGGATGTCGCCTTGATTGGCTTGCCCGCGGAAGTCGTCCCCGATACCATTTCTCAATGCCTGGAAAAAGGTGTGAAATCCGCCGTCATATTCAGCTCCGGCTTCGCCGAAATCGGCGGCGAAGGGGCCGAAATGCAAAGAAAACTGGGAGAAATTGCCCGGAAGGCTACTTTTCCCGTCTGCGGCCCAAACTGTATAGGCATCGTCAACCTGCCCGAGAGAATTCCTTTGGCCTTCACCAACGTGCTCGAGATCGAGCCGGTGATCTCAGGGAGCATCGGCTTCATCTCCCAGAGCGGTGCCCTGGGCGGTTCCCTCTTCAGCGAAGCCCAGGAAATGGGCGTGGGGTTCAGCTACTGGATATCCAGCGGAAACGAAGCGGTCCTTGAATCCACGGACTACATTCATTACATGATCCAGGACCCTTTAACCAAGGTCATTCTGGGATACATTGAGGGGTTCAGAAACCTGGATAAGCTGCAATACGTCGCCACGGAAGCCCTGGAGAAAAGAAAACCGCTGGTCATCCTCAAAGTTGGCAAATCCGCCGTGGGGAAAAAAGCGGCCGCCTCTCACACCGGGGCCATGAGCGGGTCCGATTCCCTTTACGACTCCCTTTTCAACCAAATCGGGATCCTACGGGTTCATGACGTGGACGAGATGTTCGACGTAGGCACCCTGCTTACGTTAGGCCGCGTCCCTAAGGGAAACGGGGTGGGCATCCTCACTTCCTCCGGGGGAGCCGGGGTTCTGATTGCTGACAAATGCAGCGAAAATGGACTGAGCGTTCCCG
>CAYQWO010000490.1:0-3377 GCA_964421095.1 uncultured Syntrophaceae bacterium | reverse complement strand
CCCACCATGCGCTGCAACCTAAACTGCTACGGCTGTTATGCGTGGGAGTACAATAAAGCAGAGGAACTGGAGACGGATTTGATCCATCGTCTTCTCAACGAAGCCCGGGAGATGGGGATCTATTTCATCACCATTTCCGGGGGCGAGCCCTTCATCCGCCGGGATCTCCTCGACATTTTTGCTGCCCACGATGACCTCTATTTTCAGGTTTACACCAACGGCACATTCATCGATAGTTCTATGGCCAAAGCTCTTGCCCGTTTGGGGAATGTTTTGCCCGCTATCAGCGTCGAGGGCTGGGAAAAAGAGACGGACGCCCGGCGCGGCCCGGGGGCCTTTCAAAAGATCCTGGCGGCCATGTCCAGGTTACGGGAGGAGGAGGTTCTCTTCGGTTTCTCGGCCACAGCCACACGCCAGAATAATGAGGTGATCATCAGCGATGAATTCGTGAAATTCTTGGCCGACCAGGGCTGCTTCATCGGCTGGTATTTTAACTACATTCCCATCGGGAAAAAACCGACGATGGACCTCATGCCCACACCCGAGCAGCGGATCTACCGCCGGAAACGGCTGGTCGAGATGCGCAAAAACCCCCCCATGATCCTGGCGGACTTCTGGAATGACGGGCCGCTGGTGGGCGGATGCATCGCCGGGGACCGTTACTTGCACATCAACTGCCGGGGAGATGTTGAGCCCTGTGTGTTTGCTCATTTCTCCGTGGACAATATCAAGAAGAAGTCGCTAGCCGAGGTGCTGAATTCGCCGTTCTTCCACGCCATCCGGCAGCGCCGGCCGTACTCCCCAAATTACTACCGACCCTGCCTGATCATTGACCATCCCCACGTGCTGCGGCAGGTGGTCGGGGAATGCGGCGCCCATCCTACCCATCCGGATGCGGAGACCATTCTTACGGAATTATCGGAAGATCTGGACCAGTATGCCCTGACCTACGGGAAAATGGCGGACGCCCTCTGGCAACAGCAACATAGGCTCC
Source organism: uncultured Syntrophaceae bacterium (assembly GCA_964421095.1). GTDB lineage: Bacteria > Desulfobacterota > SM23-61 > SM23-61 > SM23-61 > CAYQWO01. Next base: position 2,383 of record CAYQWO010000490.1, on the reverse strand, counting down.
CCCCTCCAGAGGTGTTGGAGAACCTTAAGTATCTTAAAACCAGAGCAGATCAGTTGCCAAAAATATCAATGGTTCGGTAAAGGAGGATATCAAATATGGAACTGAAGCTGAGCAAGAGGCCCCTGCTACAAAATCCCAGCTGTGCCTACTGCGGGAAAGTCTTTAATAGGAATGGGGTAAACCTGCAAGTTGAGGTGGACCATAAGGTCATCAATTTCCCCATCTGCCAGCCCTGCTTCGAAATGGTTCCCCTTTTCGAAGCGACTGTTAATCTGGAGGATGGGTTCGCCCGGATCAAGCGTTAAGAGGGCTGTGAACCGGGGTTCTCCTATAATCTTCGGGGTCTGGCGAGGGAGGGTTTTCGATGGATCGCGCGGAAAATGAAAAACTAAAAAATGAGACCAAGGAACTGGAAAAAAGGCTGAAGTTCCAGGGAAAGCTATCCTGGGACCGCCTGGAAGAACGGGACAAGGAAGAGGTCTTCCGCTTTGCCGAAGGGTACAAAGCTTTCCTCGACCGCGCCAAGACCGAGCGCGAAGCGGTTCAGGAAATCGCCAGAGCCGCCAAAGAAGCCGGGTTTGAAGAGGGATCCCAGCGCAAAGACGGGAGAAAATATTTTTTCGTGAACAAGGACAAATCGATTGCCCTCGCCATTCTGGGTCCAGCCCCCATGCCCGAAGGCCTGCGCATCGTCGTCTCGCACATCGACTCCCCTCGCGTAGACCTCAAGCAGAACCCTCTATATGAGGAGGCGGACATGGCTCTCCTCCGTACTCACTACTATGGGGGAATCAAGAAGTACCAGTGGGTAACTATTCCGCTGTCCCTCCATGGTTTGGTGGTGAAATCCGACGGATCAACATTGAATATTCGGATTGGGGAAGAAATGGATGACCCGGTATTCGTCATCAACGACCTCCTCCCCCATCTCTCCGGCAAAACCCAGGATCAGAAAAAGCTCTCCGAAGCCATCGAAGGCGAAAAGCTTACCGTCCTCGCCGGCAGCCTCCCTTTCCCGGATGCCGAAGCCAAAGAACGCATCAAGCTCCGGGTCATGGAGCTTCTGAACCAGAAGTATGGACTGGTCGAGGAAGATTTCATCAGCGCAGAGCTGGAGCTGGTTCCGGCGATGAAAGCCCGGGATGTGGGCTTTGACCGCAGCCTCGTCGGCTCTTATGGGCAGGACGACCGCGCCAGCGCCTACACTTCCCTTCAGGCCATCCTTAGCCTTCAGGATCCGCCCCGAACAGTAATCGTCCTCTTCGTGGACAAAGAGGAGATCGGAAGCGAAGGAAACACCGGAGCCAAGTCCCTCTTCTTGGAGAGCATCATTCGCCATCTAATCGAACGTTCCGGCCTCGCCGTGACAGAAGGCTTGCTCAAAGAGATCCTGGGCAATTCCAAGGCGCTCTCCGCCGACGTGGGATCCGCCCTGGACCCCAACTACCCCGAAGTTCACGAAAAGCAAAATGCCGGCAAGATTGGCTATGGAGTCTGCCTGGAGAAGTTCACCGGCTCTCGGGGAAAGGTCGCGGCATCGGACGCCCGCGCTGAATATGTGGGAGAAATCCGGCGCATCTTTAACGCCCACAACGTCGCCTGGCAGATGACCGAGCTCGGCAAGGTGGATGAAGGAGGGGGAGGGACGGTGGCCAAGTACCTGGCCATTTACGGCATGGACATCATTGACTGCGGGGTCCCGGTGCTCTCCATGCATTCGCCCTTCGAGGTGACATCTAAGGCCGACATCTTCGAAGCTTACAAAGCGTACCGGGCTTTCCTCTCCAGCCCTTGAAAGACATATTTCCGCGGGCAACGCAATTGCAGAATGCGGATTCAAAAATCCCCAATCGCCAATCCGCAATCCTTTGAATCATTGAACCCTTTTAGACTTCTTGCGGCGCACGGATGCGGCGAAAGACTTTTTCCAGCAGCTCGGCGGGAGGAAGAAGAACCTTAACCGCCTGCCTTGGACAGACGGTCGCGCAGCGGCCGCAGCCCCGACAACTTTCTCCGACGACTGCTTTTCCGTCCTTGAGGCTCATGGCCTGGATGAAACACCGCTGCACACAGATCCCGCATCCGTCACAGGCTTCCTCTACCCGCACTTCGAGGCCTTCCAGCTTTTGCAGGCTCCTCGCTACCTCTGCGGGGAGAATTTGGTAAAGTCTGAAGTAGCAGCAACAATCACAGCAGTGGCAGATGGTCATAAGCTGATCGGCCCGCTTGACCCCCAACCAGAGCGAATCCCACCGCAGCCTGCCGACCATGGGAACCAAACCCAGGGCCAAAGCTTTCCGGTGATGGGCCAGGGCTTCTTCTACCGAGGCCTCCCGCCCCAGTGCCGAAACGATCTCCTTCGCTCCCTCTCCCAAAAAAAGGC
>CAYQWO010000489.1:0-3394 GCA_964421095.1 uncultured Syntrophaceae bacterium | reverse complement strand
ATTCCCCCCTTTCATAAAAATCCCCCCTCCGCCCCCCTTTTTCAAAGGGGGGAATGGGGGGATTTCTCCGGGGAATGCCGAACACAGGCAATGACTACTTTCCTTTGTCGGTCATTATAAATGAGGTGGTTATGAATGAAGAAATCATCCAGGCTTTCCGGGAGAGCGCGGATATAAAGATGCGTTTCATCCGGGAGAACGCAGAAGCCTTAGGCCAAGCGGTAAAGATGATTGTAGCCGCTTTCAAGGCGGGCAATAAAGTTTTCCTCTTCGGCAACGGGGGGAGTGCCGCGGATGCCCAGCACCTTGCTGCGGAATTCGTCAACCGGTTTATCATCGAGCGGCCTCCTTTGCCAGCCATCGCCCTGACGACGGACACTTCCATCCTCACCAGCATCAGCAACGATTATGGGTATACAGATTGCTTCGCCAAGCAAATAAAGGCTCTGGGCAAAGAGGGAGATATCGCCATCGCCATCTCCACCAGCGGGGCAGCGGGCAACGTGATCAAAGCCGTGAAAGTAGCCAGGGAGATGGGACTGAAGACGGTGGGGCTGGCCGGCGGGGACGGGGGGCAGCTGGCGAAATTAGCGGACATCGCCTTGGTCGTGGATGCGCAGAGCGTTCCGAGGATCCAGGAGGTGCACATTACCATCGGCCACGTCCTTTGCGATATGGTTGACCGGATGCTTTTTCAGCACCCGCTATAGCAAAGAATCATTCCCCGCAGAGCATCCCGCGAAACGCGGGAAGAATGCGGTCTATGCGTTCTCTGTGCTGAATAGTTTTTAGATTTTTTGGAGGTGGGCCATGAAAGAAGCCTTTCAGCCTCTCTCCCTTGAGGGCTTGAAGACGACTTCCATCAAGAAAAGGAAGAGTTTGGTTCGTGTACAAGACTTTGCCCGGCCCATCCCAGCGCGGTCTTCGATCAAGATTTTCTTCCAGTCCCTGCCGAACTTTCTGGCCGCCAAGGATTTTAAGGAAGTGGTGGGGCGAATTGTCAAGGCCTACCAGAAGGGGAAACCGGTGATCCTGGGGATGGGCGCTCATCCGATTAAAGTAGGCCTGAGTCCTTTAATCATTCGCTTGATGGAGAGAGGAATTTTTCAGGCGGTGGCCATGAACGGCGCCGGGATCATTCATGACTTCGAGATTGCTCTCGCCGGGCAGACCTCTGAAGATGTATCTTCGGAGATTGGCCGCGGTGCTTTCGGCATGACCGAGGAGACGGGCCGGATGGTCAATGAAGCCATTAACGACGGCTGGAAAAAGGGATGGGGAATCGGTCGTTCCGTTGGCGAGATGATCTGGAGCGGGCAATTCGCCCATCGGAAAATGAGCATCACCGCCGCCGGGGTGAGGCTGGGAATTCCGGTGACCGTACATGTCGCCATCGGTACGGACATCATACATATGCACCCGCAAACCCGCGGGGAAGCTACGGGCGAGGGGAGTCACAGGGATTTCCGACTCTTCGCCGCGGTCGTTTCCCGCCTTCAGGGAGGGGTTTACTTAAACCTGGGCTCAGCCGTGATTTTACCCGAGGTCTTCCTGAAGGCTTTGGCCCTTGTGCGCAACCTGGGCTACCCGGTAAATAATTTCACCACCGTGAATATGGATTTCATCCCCCATTATCGTCCCTTGATCAACGTGGTCCGCCGACCGACCCTCGCCGGGGGGAAAGGCTTTCATTTCACCGGCCACCACGAGATCATGTTTCCTTTACTCACAGCCGCCATCCTGGAAAAAATTACTCACCGCAGAGCACGCTGAGGCCGCAGCCTGGGCGTTCTCCGCGGTGATTTTTTAAACGAGGTATTTCTCCAGGGCCTTCAGGCTGGGCTCGAGGTGTTCCCGCAGGTGGGGTTCAAGGGTATAGATGGGCTGGAGATTTTTCCCTCGCATGCTGGCAAAGACGCCGGGAAAATCAATCTCTCCGAAGCCCAAGGGTAAATGTTCATCCGCCTGCCGGTGATTATCGTGAAGATGGACTTCGATCAGCCAGGGGGTCAGAGCCTCGACCCATTCGGGCAGCGGAACCTGCGAAAAGATGTGGCCGTGTCCGGTGTCCAGGCAATAACCCAGGGACGAAGAATTGATAGCTTCCAGGAGCCTTCGTAGGATCGAGGGATTTTCTTCGTAAACATTTTCCAGCGCCAGTCTCACGGAAAGCGCTTCGGCCCGTTCCACCAAGAGCCTCCAAGTTAAAAGGCTATTTTCCAACCAGAGGGCCACGTCGCTGTCAAAACGCCAGTGGTCATACCCGGCATGGAAGACGATGGCCCGAGGACGAAAATAGGGAACGAGTTCCATAACCTGGTTGAACCGGAAAGCTGTGAGCTGCCGAATTTTTTCATCCGTTGAGCCGGGGCTGAGGTCCATGAAAGGGGCGTGGAAGGTAACGGGCGTACTTTTTTCTTCCAATTTCCGGGAGACCTTTTGCACATCCTTCCAGGAGAGACGATCCAGGGTCAGGCTACTAAAATACAGCTCCGGCTGTAAGCCAATGGCCAAGATACCTTCCAGGTTTTCCAAGAGCATGGGGAAGGGAATGTTGATCTGAACTTTCTTCAAAAGCATCATTGGTTTTTTGGGGCAGATGGGACGGTCCCGGTCACTTCGAGCCTTTCTGAGAACTGACTACTTCCACAACGAAATCCGAAGGCTCAGGGAGAACTTCGCCGGGTTTCCCGGCAGGCTGGGCAGGGGATTTGTCTCCAGGTCCTCCGGGGAGGAAATCTATGAAGGCGATCATAAAAGGGACAAATTTATTGGGAGGGATGTTTATGTTGGAAAAGGATATTCCAAACTGGGAGGCTAAGCTTTTTTCGATTGTTTCCCGGGGCAATTCTTTCAGGTCTTTTTCGGACAGGATGTTGCCGCAATAGGCCACTTTCTCGGCCACCTTTCGTCCCTTCGCATCCAGGAGGATGGCCTTGACCTTGATGAAGCTGCGCGGCTCTTTCCAGTAATTGACCGCCTGTCCCTCGACGACAAAAACCCTGCTAAACTTTGTGCCTTCCAGGTAGTACCCCCGCAACTTTTCCACGGAAATGTATCCCTCCGTTTCCTCGCGCAGGCCGAGGTAGTGCTTGAAGGTTGAGAAGCTGATTCCAGCTTTCCAGAAGTCTGCGGATTTTTGCCAGATCACAAAGGCTCCGTACCCCGCCCCGGCTAAGATGAGAACGACGATCAACAGAGTTAGCGAAGGAAAACGGGGCCTCGGGGGTGCCTTCCGTTGCAACCATTCTTCGAACTCTCCAGAGAATGCTTTGGGGGGAATTTCCACAGAAGGAGTGGGTTGTTGAGAGGGTGCTTTCTGCACCTGAAAGACGTGCTGGCACTTGGAACAGCGAACCTTGGCTCCCCCGGCGGGAACGCGGCCGTCATCCAG
>CAYQWO010000488.1:0-3405 GCA_964421095.1 uncultured Syntrophaceae bacterium | reverse complement strand
CCCAGCGGGTAATAGGGAATCATTTTTTCAGCGATCCATTTCAACGCTTCGACCGGTTTGACCTTCCATTGCGTGGGGCACATAGAAAGACATTCGACCAGGGCAAAGCCTTCATCACGCATCTGCACCTCAAAGGCCCGGGCAATGGCCTTGGCTGCCTGATTGATGTGCTTCACGTCGTGGATGGATACGCGCACGATGTAAGCCTCCGGTGAAACATTCGCCAGCATTTCAGCCATCTTTAGCGGATACCCGCCTGTGCGGGGATCCCGCCCCCCGGGAAAGCTGGTGGTCTTCTGGCCCAGCAGGGTGGTGGGGGCCTGCTGGCCACCTGTGGCCCCAAAGACCGCATTGTTTACATAGATCACCGTAATTCGCTCACACCGGGCAGCGGCATGAACAATCTCCCCCGTACCGATCGCCGCCAGGTCTCCATCTCCCTGGTAGGTGAAGACGATGCATTCGGGAGCGGTTCGTTTCAGACCGGTCGCCACGGCCGGGCCGCGCCCATGCAACCCCATAGTCATGTCACAGGCAAACTGTTTCCAATTCCTTACCGAGCAGCCCGCGGACGTGATTCCAATGGCTTTGTCCACGATGCCCAAATCATCCATGGCCTCGCCCACCAGACGTTGAACAATTCCATGACCGCACCCGGGGCAGTAGGGGTAAGGAAAATCAGTCAAAGCCTCTGGTCTTCCGAAAATCTTCTGCATTAAAAAGGAAACTCCGTTAAATCCGAAACTCGAATATCGAATCCCGCGAAACGCGGGACGAAGCAAACCCGAAATCCAAACGACCAAAATCTTAGAAAAATGCTGTTTGGATTTTTGAAAATTTGAATTTGTTTCGGATTTCGAATTTCGTGCTTCGAATTTCCCCAGGTTAACTATCGGGTCAACCTTTTAATCTCCTCATATACTTCGTCTGGGTAAATAATTTTCCCCCCACCTTGACCCAGATGATGGATGGGAAAGTCGGGTCCTACGACGCGCTCTAAATCTTCTTGCATCTGCCCGGCGTTCATTTCCACGTCCAGAAAAGCCTTGGCGGTCCGGCGGACCTTCACGAATGCTCTCCGGGGAAATGGCCAGAGGGTAATCGGCCGAATCATTCCTACTGGCAACCCTTCGGCCCGGGCGATTTGTACCGCATCCAGGGCCACACGAGCTGCGCTCCCGAAAGCCACCACCACCAGCTGGGCTCCGTCGAGCCAGACTTCCTCCCAGCGTGGTTCTTTTTCCTCAACCAGACGGTATTTCTCCGCTAACTCTTGATTCAGCTGAATAAGCCCGGGATCATCAAAAGGAGCTGCATAAATCATCTTCCTGGGTCCACCCCCTTTCCCCCGCAGCGCCCAGGGCTTATCAGGAACCGGAAGCGGTTTCACCAGGTCAAAATCTACAGGCTCCATCATCTGTCCCAGCATCCCGTCCATCAGGATGATTGCAGGGTTGCGATAAAGATCGGCCAGAAAGAAAGCCAGCGTCGCCAGCTCAGCCATCTCCTGGGTGGAAGACGGCCCAAGAACGATCGCCCGGTAATCTCCGTGGCCTCCACCTTTGGTAACCTGCCGGTAATCCGACTGTGCCGGGGCAATGCGTCCTAATCCCGGGCCAGCTCGGGTAACATCCACCACCACGCAAGGAAGCTGTCCCGCCGCCAACGTGGTCAGCCCTTCAGACATTAGGCTGATGCCCGGCCCGGACGAAGAAGTCATGGCCCTGGTTCCTGTGCAGGCCGCCCCCCAAATCATGTTAATGCCGGCGACTTCACTTTCGCACTGGAGGAAAATCCCTCCCGCCTGAGGCAGTCGCTTAGCCATATACTCAAATAGCTCATTCTGGGGTGTGATGGGATAACCGGCGTAAAATTGACAACCCGCGCGGATGGCCCCTTCGGCAATGGCCTCATTTCCACGCATGAGTTCTAAAGCCACCTAAAAACCTCCAAGAAAACAGGGTTCGAGGATTCGAGGGTTCAAGGGTTCAAGTTTTTATTTTTAAGAGATTTTACAAGTGCCTTAAGCATTCTTTCAATATCACCGATGTAATTCTGAAGCCCTTCCAAAATTTCTGGTTTAATGTAACCCAAATCGCCCGTTAACAGGATTTGGGTTTCCAATTCACAAATAGAACCATAAGCAATATACAGCGATTGGATGTATTCCCCTGTTGTTTTCCTCCCATACCCTTCCGCGATGTTAGATGGAATCGATACAGCAGCTCTTCTTATCTGTGATGTCAAACCAAATTTTTCCTCCGCCGGAAATCTCTTTGTTATCCTATATATCTCTACGCAAAGCTGATAAGCTTTCTGCCAAACCTTTAATTCTTTGTAGCTTCTTAGCATTTTGCCTTGGCCCCTGGAATCCTTGACCCCTAGAATCCTATGTATTTTAGCTTTTCACTAGACCCCTGGACTCCTCGACCCCTTGAATCCTGTTTTTCATCACCATTTTTCTGGCGCCAGGATTTTCTTGATCTCTTCCATCGAGGACCCCTCTTCAATGGCTTCGGTCAGCCGCTTCTCCTTTTTTGAGCTTTCGATGGCCTGCCGGACAATTTTTTCGATAAATTTTTGGGGCACGATGACCACCCCGGAATCATCAGCAACCACCAGATCGCCGGGATGGACCGAAACTCCACCACAAACCACTGGGCCGTTCACCTCTAAGGCTTCAAAGCGAAATTTACCCGAAACGGGTGTAATCCCCCGGGACCAGACCGGATAATCCAGAGCCCGCATTTCGCCAACGTCGCGCACACCGCAATCCACGATATTGCCAGCCAACCCGTACTTCTTGGCGACCAGAGTGGAAAGGCCGCCCATGGCCGAGATCCCTTCCCCTCCCCCGCCATCGATGACTACTACATCTCCCGGCTCAGTTAGAGCATAGGCGTCCCGGTCTGCCAGCTTCGCCTTAGCTTTCTCCTGGAAAGACCGAGCCGGGTTCAGGCGTTCAGGAACATATTTCAACGTAACAGCGGGCCCCGCAATCTTTTTTCCAGGAATGACCGGCTTAAGAACCGATCCCGGAATAGCTCCGGCTAATCCCAGCGAATCGAGGATGTCGGAGATCGTAGGTGTTAGGCCATCATAGGCCAGGAGTTCTTGCAGGAGGGATTTCGGCGGTCTGGGGATTTGCCAGGTAACAATTCGTTCAACGGGAATTAGGCCCATCAACCGCTGGCGGTATCTTTCTGGTATCTTCTTCATGGCTTGCCCACCATTCCCGGCCGCTACAAGAATCCTTATAACACTCAGGAAGTCCAGTATATTTTTAACTTGGTTCCTTAACGTTTGTCAAAGGTAAAAAGCAGCTTTCGTGAGCAGGCCGTCCCGTAAACTTTTCTTGTATTCCTCCACTGTCCGAATTCCCATCATACACCTCCGGTCACTATT
>CAYQWO010000487.1:0-3405 GCA_964421095.1 uncultured Syntrophaceae bacterium | reverse complement strand
TTATTCCCGCCGATTCTGCGGCGCTCACCCCTGAACCCCGGCCGATGGAAAACGATTTGCGACACAGCCTCTCGAGGGAGAGGGTTGGGAGGGGGTGGATTTTGGTTAGCGCTTTGCCGCGCTGTGTTCTCATGTAATAAACTCGTAAGCTGAAATGTTGTATGGTTTTTACTTAACAAATGCACAGAGTAAAGGAAAGAAGTTTATTTCCTACATTGATCTTAACGTTCCCCCATGCCCTCTGTGGTGAATTGATGGGAAGAAGCCCCGAATGGGGATAGACCTTTTTTCACCTGCTAATGGGGGTTGCCGCGGGATCGAAGGGAGTGGATAGACCATCCTCCGCCAAAGAGGACAAAACCGGCCAGGTCCGTCTTCCAATCTGCGGCAAAAAGGAGCAGTCCACTGGCGACGAACATGGCTCGCTCGGGCTTACCCGCCTCTTTTCCCCAAAAGTACCCGCTCACCCCTTGCACCAGGGCGATGATGGCAATGATGGCCGTGGTTACGGAGAGGGCAATGTTCCCGGCTGTCCCCTTGAAAAGGAGCCCTACCCCCTCGGGGGTGGCCGTAAACATGAAGGGAACGAGAAACGTGGGGAGGGTGTATTTCCAGGTGATCATCATGGTGCGCCAGGGGTTTCCTCCGGTGAGGGCCGCGGCCGCCACCGGAGATAGAGCCACCGGGGGCGAGACTTCGGAAAGAATCGCATAATAAAAAACAAACATATGGGCGGCATAGTCCGGAATCCCCAATTTGGTCATGGCGGGAACCGTAATGACCGCCGCTATGATGTAAGAAGCGGTAATCGGCAGGGCCAACCCGAGGACCAACAAGATGACGGCTGTGTAGAGGAGAGTCAGGTGCAGGTTGCCGCCGGCCAGGTCCACAATGATTCCTGAGACCTTGAGACCCAGCCCGGTCAGGGTAAATACCCCGATGATGATGCCTGCGGCGGCGCAGGTTGAAGCCACCGATAGGATCTGCCTTCCCGCTTCTTCGAGTGCGGTGATCAATCTCAAAGGGGTGAGGCGCGTGTCCGGCCGCAGCCAGCTAAAGACGGCGCCCACGGCCATCGAAAGCGTAATCGAGTACTCCACGGAAAAGTCCAGGAGCATAAAAACCACGATGGCAAAGAGGGAGGTAAAATGAAACCAGTAGTCCAGGCAGAGGCGCCGCAGGTTCTTCTTGGAAAACTCTACCGCCTGGATGCCCAGTCTCTTGACATCCAGCTCGATCATGAGCAAGATCCCCAGATAGTAGAGCACGGTGGGAACCACGGACATGGCAATCACTTCCAGGTAGCTGATGCGGAGGAATTCGGCAATGAGAAAGGATGCCGCCCCCATCACCGGGGGAGAAATGACCGCCCCGATGCCGCCGGCGGAGAAAATTGCTCCAGCCGTGTCCTGATCATAGCCAGCCTTTTTTAAGATCGGATAAGCAATGGAGCCGACGGTGACCGTCGTCGCCACTCCCGAGCCCGAAGGTCCGCCCAATAGGAAGGAGGTTAAGACCGCCGTGCGGCCAGCCCCCGTAGGTTTTTGCCCCATGGCGGAAAAGGCAAAATCCACGAAGAATTTCCCCGCTCCGGTGTTTTCGAGAATGGTCCCGTATAGGGTGAAGAGAATAATCAAAGTGGAGGAAACCCCCACCGGAATCCCGAAGATCCCTTCCAGGGTCATATAAATATGGCCAACAAGCCTTTCGATGTCGTAGCCCTTATGGGCCAACTGCCCGGGAAGTATTCCCGGGATGAGCGCATAGACGATGGTCACTCCCACAATCGCCGGAAGCACCCAGCCGATGGTCCGGCGGGTAGCCTCCAGGACCAGGGCAATGGTGAAGACCCCAAGGGCGATGTCCACGGGGCTGGGCGTGAAGGCCCGGTAAACGAATTCTTCCACATCGACGATGAAATAAACGTAGGCGCCTGCCAGTCCCCCGACCAACAACCAGTCCATAGCCGGGACCGAGAGCCGCGTCTGGCCCCGGAAAGGATAGAGGAGGAGGGTCCCGATCAGTACTAGGGTTACGTGAGTCATTCGAAAGACCATGGTATTGGGTGTACCCAGCGTCCCATAGACCGCATAGATGGAAAGCACCAGGCATACTCCCCAGGCCATCTGCCGCGAGATGCCCTTTAGCCTGGGCGTGGGTCTTTCGTATCTCTCAATCAGCTCCTCTGCTTTCTCCGAGAGTTCCGGGGCCGGACTGGGCTTTTCCGGAAGTCCCTTTAATTCTATTCTGCCATTTTCCATCGGGCTAGCCTCTCTGCCCTTCCTTCAGCAGATGAGCATCGGGGGCCGGAAGGATCCCCACTGCCGCCAGGGCGGCACGATATCCGGCCCCTCATCTCAGCGGGATTCACTTCAAGAGCTTCGTTTCCCGCAGGTATTTCTCAGCCCCGGGATGGAAAGGAATATTATTGAGGATCCCCTGGGTGGCATTCTCCGGTGTCCACTCTTTCATGGCCGGATGCACCGCCACCAGCTCTTGGTAACTTTCCCGAATTGTTTTGGTGATGGCGTAGACCACCCCAGCATCCACGGATTCATCAACGACCAAAATAGTCCGATGCCCAAACGTGGGAATGTCCTGGTCTTGCCCTTTGTAGGTCTTGGCCGGAATTTTGGTCCTGAACCAGTAGGGATGCTCCTTGAGCAGGATCGCCATTTTATCCTCCTCGGGGGATAGGAAAACCACATCGGAGCCGTGGGTACTGGTGAGATCGATGATGGCACTGACGGGCATGGAGGTCAGGATGAGCACGGCATCCACCCGGCCATCCTTCAGGGCATCGGGCCCCTGGCCATGCCCGATATACTCCGGGGTCCAGTCCCGTTTCATCTTAAGACCATAAAGGTCGAGCACAATCTCGCCTATAGTATTGCCGATGGAACCCATGGCGCCCAGGGAAATCCGTTTGCCCTTCAGATCGGCGATGGATTTGATTCCCGTTTTCTTCAAGGTATACAGCTGCCACGTGGCCTCGTGGCCGCCCAGCATGCCCTGGACATTCGTGAATTTTTTTCCTTTGAACTTACCCAGGCCATTGTGCGCATAATAGGCTTCATCATTGGTGGCCAGGGCCAGATGAACCTTTTTCGTCCCGAGGAGGACGAGATTGGCATGGGTTCCACCGGTGACCTCCGCATTGATGTTGATATCCGGATGGGCTTTTTTGATGAGATTGCATATCCCACCCCCGATGACGTAGAAGGCCCCGCCGATTGTTGAGGTTCCCATGGACAGGAAATGCTTTTTAGCTTCTTGGCCGCCGGGTGCCTGGGCCATAGCCAGGGAACCCGTTTCGACCCATAACATCAGGGAAAAGACCCAAACCAACCGCATGATTTTACCGAAACGATTCCTTTTCATATTGCCCCTCCTTTCAAATATTGC
>CAYQWO010000486.1:0-3409 GCA_964421095.1 uncultured Syntrophaceae bacterium | reverse complement strand
GTCCTCAATACGCCGGAGCATCTGCAGAAGGCCCTGCCGGGGTGTGAGAAACTTGAGCAGCGGGAGCCGGGAAAATTTGATTTCTACCTGAAAATTGGCATTGCCGCAGTAAAAGGATCCTACAAAGGAAAGTTTGAAATTGCCGATCCGGATCCTCCCCAGCGGACCCGCCTGATCGGCGAGGGGAAGGGGCTTCCCGGATTTGTGAAGGGAGAAGCCTCCATTCAATTGTCCCCCCAAGAGCAGGGCACCCTGATCACCTACGAGGGAGATGTGCAGGTCGGTGGACTGCTCGCCGGCATTGGCCAGAGAATGATTAGTGGGGTGGCCAAGATGATGTTAGAACATTTTTTCAAAAACGTGGAAAAAGTATTGCAATCCGCTGGATAGTACAGGAGACAAAAAATGAAACCGAGTGCGTTCGAATATTTCACTCCCTTCACCGTGCCCGAAGCCGTCGAACTTTTGCAGCGGCACGGGGATGAGGCCAAAATCCTTGCGGGGGGCCAGAGCCTCGTACCCATGATGAACTTTCGGGTGGCCCGCCCGAGGGTATTGGTGGACATCAATGGAATCAAGGAACTCGATTATATCCGGGAAGAAAAGGATGAATTGGTCATTGGCGGCCTGGTGCGCGAAAGGACCCTGGAAGTCTCGCCATTAGTACAGAAAAAGTGCCCCATTCTGGCGGAGGCGATTTCCTACATTGGCCATCTGCCGATTCGCACGCGGGGAACCATCGGGGGAAGCTTGGCTCACGCCGACCCATCGGCCGAGATCCCCGTCGTCATCTGTGGATTGGACGGCAAGATGAAGATGGTGGGACCCTCGGGTGAGAGAACCCTAAGAGCAAACCAATTCTTTTTGACGTACCTGACCTCTGCCCTGGAGCCAGTGGAGATTCTGGCAGAGGTAAGAATTCCCACCCTGCCAACGAATACTGGTTGGTCCTTCATAGAATTGAGTCGCCGCCACGGTGACTTCGGCATCGTGGTCGTGGCCTCCAACCTTTTTATGGAGAATCGAGAGGTCTGCCGCCAGGCCAGCATAGCCTTGGGAGGGGTCGCTCCCACCCCGATCCGGGCGGTGGAGGCTCAAAATCTTTTAGCTGGCCGAAGGCTTACGGAAGAATTAATCATGGAGGCGGGAGTCAAAGCTGCCCAGGCGACGGACCCCGAATCCGATTATCACGCCTCTGCCGGGTACCGCAAGGATATGGCCCGGGTTTTCATCCAGAGAAGTCTGCGAGAGGCATGGAACAGGGTCAAAGGGGGGAAATGACATGGCCGAGCGGCGTCGGATTAAAATGAAAGTCAATGGCCGGCAATACGAAGGTCTGGTAGAGCCCAGAAGGCACCTGGTGGATTTTCTTCGGGAAGACCTGGAATTGCTGGGCACGCACGTCGGATGTGAGCACGGGATCTGCGGCTCTTGCACGGTTTTATTCAACGGAGAGCCGGTCCGCGCTTGTCTGCTGTTTGCCGTCCAAGCTGACGGGGCGGAAATTTTGACCATTGAGGGCCTGGCCCGGGATGGGAAATTGCATCCCCTGCAGGAGGCTTTTCAAGAGCACCACGGGCTGCAATGCGGTTTTTGTACGCCGGGGCAGCTCATGACGGCCTATCATTTTCTAAAAGAAAATCCTAAGCCAACGGAGGAAGAAGTCCGGCTGGCCATGTCTGGAGTCCTGTGTCGCTGCACGGGGTACAAACAGGTAATCGATTCGGTGATGGCAGCGGCTGCCAAAATGAGGGCAAGGTAACTTAGATTGATTGGAAATGGCGGGACCTATTATCCTTAATTGTTATATAGTATAATCCGAAAGAACCTGATCCATTTGAGCCTGGAAGCAGAGCGGGAACCGGTTCATCTATTTTGAGCAGCAAGAGGAGAGAGGCATGCTCCTGCAACAGCTGATCAACGGGCTAATGCTAGGGTCCACCTATTCCCTGGTGGCCATCGGCTATACTTTGATCTTCGGGGTTCTAAGGCTCCTCCATTTTGCTCACGGTGAAGTACTGATGGCCGGGTCCTTTATGGGACTTTATATCATTCTGTGGACCGGGCTCCCCCTCTACATCACCCTTCCCTTGGCCATGATCGCCACGGGCGCGCTGGGCCTGATCGTAGAGGTTCTGGCCATCCGTCCCCTCAAAAAAGATTTTCACCTGGCCCCCTTGCTGAGTACCATCGGGGTGACAATTATCCTCCAGAATCTGGCCGTGAAAATCTTCGGCGGGTATGGAACAAAATTCCCCGAAGCGATCAAAACGGCGGACTTTAAAATAGGCCCCTTTCTGATCAGCTCGGCCAAAATTCTCATCGTGGTGATTTCCCTGTTTCTTATGGTTATTCTCTATTTCATCATTGCCAAAACCAAGGTGGGCAAAGCCATGAGGGCGGTTTCGGAAAGTCACATGACCGCCGGATTTCTTGGCGTGAACGTGGACCGGGTCGTTCTGCTCACCTTTGGGATTGCTTCAGGCCTGGCCGGAGCGGCCGGCGTAATGGTCGGCATTTCCTTCCACGCCGTGAGCCCTTTCATCGGGCTGACCTTCGCGCTGAAAGGTTTGGTGGTAATGCTTCTCGGCGGCCTGGGGAATGTGGTAGGCGCCATGGTTGGGGGGCTGATCCTTGGGCTGGCCGAAGTTGGCAGCATTGTGATACTTCCCACAGAAATCAATTTGCAGGATATCTTTTCCTTCGGGATCATGATTCTAATTCTTATTTTCAAGCCCACGGGCTTGTTCGGGTCGCGGGTTACTGAAGGGTAAAGAGGAATCCTTGGACTATTTCCTCTCCGTTGCCACCATTGCGGGCATTTACATCATCATGGCCCTGAGCTTCTACCTGCCTTTCGTCACCGGGCAGATATCCCTGGCCCAGGCAGGATTCATGGCCATTGGGGCTTACGGCGCGGCTGTAGGTACGGCGAAATGGGGAATTCCCTACGTGCCCGCTGTTCTATTTGGCGGGGTCATGGCCGGAGTTCTGGGATTTGTCCTCGGGATTCCGGCCCTGCGTATCAAGGGGATCTATCTTCTTCTGCTGACCCTGGGATTTGGTGAGATCGTCCGGGTCGTCTTCATCAATTTCAAGTACGTTGGGGCGGCGGAGGGTTTTCCTGGGATTCCCTACCAGAAATATACCGGCTTGTATGCATATGTGGTAATCTTTATTTTGATCATCTTTTTCAGCCGATTGCGCAAATCCCGGATGGGCCGTGCATTTCAGGCCATCGGGAATGACGAGACCGCGGCTGAAATCCTCGGGGTGAATATCACTTCAGCCAAGCTGATGGCTTTCTCTGTGGGGGCCTTCATTGCGGGTATTGGAGGGGGGATTTTCGCCCATTACCAGGAGTATATCTGTCTCTTATACACATCTCCGAGCCCACGAGACCGTACTA
>CAYQWO010000485.1:0-3413 GCA_964421095.1 uncultured Syntrophaceae bacterium | reverse complement strand
AGAATCCTAGAACCCTCTAAAAGGTTGACGCGATCACTACGCGCTGAATCTCGTTGGTCCCTTCGTAAATCTGGGTGATCTTGGCATCGCGCATGTAGCGTTCCACCGGATATTCCTTTACGTACCCGTATCCACCGAGAACCTGTACGGCTTCAACAGTGACCTGCATGGCCACATCAGAACAGAAGCATTTGGACATGGAGGATAAACGGATGGTCTCCGGGCTGAGCCTGGAGAGGTCCTTGGGGAGCTCCTGCAGCACGGCGGCTGTTTTGTAAAGAAGCTGCCGACCAGCCTCGATGTTCATGGCCATATCGGCGAGCTTGAAAGAGATCCCCTGGTGGGCGATGATCGGCCGGCCAAAGGCGATTCGCTCTCTGGCATAATTGAGGGCATATTCAAAGGCTCCAGCGGCAATTCCCAGGGCCTGAGCGCCGACCGCCGGGCGGCTGAAATCTAAGGTCTTCATCATGATGGCAAAACCCAGGCCTTCATTGGCCAGCAGGTTTTCGGCTGGGACTGGGCAGTCCTCGAAGATCAGCTCCACCGTATCAGAAGAGCGGATGCCCAATTTATCCTCGTGTTTCCCAACGGAAAAACCCTTGGTGCCTTTCTCTACGACAAAGACGCTGGCTCCTTTGTGCCCTCCTTTGGCCGGGTCCGTGAGGGCATAGACCGTGATCGTCTCACCTACCCCACCGTTGGTGATGAATGTCTTGTTTCCGTTGAGGATGTAAAAATCCCCTTTCCGCGCCGCCTTGCACCGGAATGAGGCCACATCCGACCCGCCGCTGGCCTCGGTCAGGGCAAAAGCGGCTAATTTCTCCCCCGTTGCTAAAGGGGGCAAGAATTTTTTCTTCTGCTCCGGGTTGGCCGCCAGGAGAATGGGCAGACTTCCCAATTCCTGTCCGACTGGGAGAATCCCTACGGAAGCGTCCACTTTCGAGAGCTCTTCGACCACAATAATCAAAGAGAGAAGACCAGCGCCGCTGCCGCCTTCTTCCTCTGAAAAATCGACCCCGAAAAGGCCATTCTCCCGGATCAGCTCCACCATCTCCCAGCTAAATTCTCCCTTCTGGTCCCGGGCCGCAGCCCCAGGCTCAACTTTTTCTTTGGCCAGTTTGCGCACCATATCGCGCAGCAAAATCTGTTCTTCAGTCAGATCATATTGCATGGAGAATCTCCTTTCCCCAAATCCCCCCACCCCCCATTTTCATAAAGGGGGGCAAGGGCGAATTTTCATCGCTCAGAGGCAAAGAGCAATTTTGAAAATTCTTCTACGCGGACTCTAACAAAAACTTTTTGATTTTGTCAACGGGAAGAGATTAAAAAGAGAAAACCGGGGAGGAAACTCCTCCCCGGCCTTTCCGAAGGATTTAGAAGGGGAGATCCTTGATGGTCCAGGCAAAGAAATAAACCAGGAGGATTATTCCCCAGATGAGGTTCACTACCAAAGACACGCCTCTCGGTCGAATCTGCTCAGGTAAAAGCTTACGATTCATGATAATTATCATGAAGGTAATATATGCTTGAGCAGCTGTCCCCAGCCAGTTGGCGATCAGCCAGATGATGTAAGGAGTCTTGAGCCAGATGGCAATCAGTCCGTAGATGACTAGAGCACCCAGCATGATGAAGTACCAGTAGCGATAGGATCGTTTACCAAAAGTTTCGGGGTGTTCAAGATAGAAGGCATCGGCCCAAATACGCGCAATCCCGTCATAGATGGAGAACTGGGAGTCGAAAAGGGTGAAGATCAATACCAACCCAAAAAACACGACTCCGAGTTGCCCGAAAGCTGACTTGAAAATCTCTGTCAAGATAACGGCGACTCGCCAATCCGAAGCGGGAGGAACTTTCATGTCATAGACAGTTTTTGCTGAAAAACCGGCCAGGCTGGCAAAATAGGTAAAGAAAACTCCTCCGAGGATGATGAAGAAAACGGCCAGGGTAATGTTATTCAGCCTGAGCCATTTTTTAAACTTGGCCAACTCAACTGGATTGCTGGCATCAAAAATGTACCCTGACCTTCTGATGTCTTCGGGTTTGTATGCCAGTCCAGTGACCCGGCCAAAGTATTTAGCCATGCCCATGCCTTTTTCCCGCACCCAGTAGGTATGCCAGAAATTCCAGAATGCACCAGCAGGCTGCAAAAGGAAAGGCCCGATCATTCCGAGGGTAATTCCGGCCGGAATCAACCCCACGCTCAACCAACCTTTGGCCGTTTGCGCCGCCGCGGCGGGCGTAGCCATCGTGATGGTAAAAAAGGCCAGCCCAGCATTGGCCACAACAAATGCTGCATACATAATGATTTCTAAGGTGTTGTACACATACTTGCTGGCTGCAAAAACGATGAAGACCGCAACAAGGGCCACGATGCACCAGGCCTGCCAGGTCCCGAAACCAAAGACCGCTGCCGCACCCGCTGCCCCACCCGCGATCCAGGCCGGCCAGGCCACCTGGACCCAACAGAAGATAGCCGAAAACCAGGCCCAAAATTTTGCTGGGCGGAGGCGGGAAAATCCCTGGAGAACAGTCTCACCGGTGGCCATGGTGTAACGGGCAATTTCCTGGTTCAGGAACAGCTGGCAGACGGAGGAGACCCAGTAGAGCCAGAAGATCCCGACAAACAATCTTGCTCCCATGAACCCGGCATGGTAAGCCTCAAAACCACCGACTGAAAGGGCGCCCAGAATGATTGCCGGCCCTGCCCATTGGAATAGCCCTTTGAAGGTCAATGGAGGGGGCTCGGGCATTTCTCTGATTTCCCATGGGGGTTTGATGTCCCCTGCCTTCATCGTACGAACCTGTCCTTTCGCAGCTTCTGCCATGGTTTACCTCCTTTCTCGGGTTGGACATGACAGAAAATTCAATCCAGACCTCAACCGATTAACGACATACTTATTTATTTCCCCCTACACGCTTTGAATAGTAGAAAAAAACATCCCTTCTTGTCAACACCTTTTTAGAGACTGTTCCGAAAAAATCCATAACACCTGGAAATAATAATAAGACCTATCGATTTTTGATCGACCTAACAGGGGAATAAGAGGAGGTCCATCACTTTTAATACACTCATATAAAGTCAAACCTGAGGCACTTTTTTGGTCATTCCCGTGAAAACGGGAATCCAGAACCTTAAAGAAAGAGCTGGATTCCTGCTTCCGCAGGAATGACATCTATCTTTTTTCGGAACAGTCTCTCTTAGTCTTTTCTTTGATTAACTTATGGAAGGCTTTCAGGATGGAAACCAAATTGCGAGAAAAGCAATTATGTTAATAATCCTTCAACTTACAACTCACCACTTACCACTCACAACTTTCGCTATTTACAGCCCTTCTTTCTTCAATTCCTCGGCCAGTTTTTTTTGCTTTTCGTTCAGGGTCTTTGGGGACTTTACCAGAATGCGCACATAC
>CAYQWO010000484.1:3188-3433 GCA_964421095.1 uncultured Syntrophaceae bacterium | reverse complement strand
TGTGTATAAGAGACAGACGCACTATAGGTTTCCTAATGTAATAGGGTAAAGGGGAGGGGATAGATGAAAGGCTTTCCTTCCTGGCCTTCCATTGCGATTCCCACCATTTGCCGTGGTCCGATCCCGCGCACCCAATCCGCCTGAGGCGATTGGGGTGCCTTCATATTTCTTCCTGCCCAATTCCTTAGGACCTGCCCGCTGTTTTTTGGCCCCAGCGAGGAAAAAGCGTATGTTCAATTCCCAAG
>CAYQWO010000484.1:0-3178 GCA_964421095.1 uncultured Syntrophaceae bacterium | reverse complement strand
CTTTCCCCACTGTGTGGTCGATGAGATCGGCGATTGATTTGGGCTGGAAATAAAAAGCGGGCATCGGCGGGAGAATGATCGCTCCCGCTTCCGCCGCGGTTGTCATATTACGCAGATGGATAAGATTCAAGGGGCTTTCGCGCGGCAGGAGGATTAACTTTCTCTTCTCCTTCAACGTCACGTCTGCCGCCCGGACAATGAGATTCGTGCTCAGGCCGTGGGCGATGGCGGCCAGAGTCTTCATGCTGCAGGGGATGATGACCATGCCTTCCACGGGAAAAGAGCCGCTGGAAATGGGCGCAGATAGATCATCTACCGGGTAGCATTTCGTAGCGAGTTTCTTGATTTCATCCAGAGAATAATCGGTTTCCGCAGAGATCGTCTTTTCGGCCCAGGGACTGATTACCAGATGGACCTTAACCGATTTTTCTCGCAAAACCTGGAGCAGGCGAATCCCGTAAATCGCTCCCGTCGCACCGGTCATACCAACGATCAAAGGCTTCATAGGGTGAGATACTCCTGAATTTTGATATTCTTAAATTCTTCAAAAAATGCCCGGGTCCCGGTAGGTCCCAAAGACTTTCCGGAAAACATCGCAGCATTCCTGCAGGCTGGCATATTCCTTGACCGCATCGATCAAGAAGGGCATGACGTTCTTATTCCCGGAGGCCGCCTCTCCCAGCCGTTCCAGACATTCTTTCACCCGAGCATGATTTCGTTTCTCTTTTACCTGGTTGAGTTTGGCGATCTGGGCCTTCTCCAGGGCTGCGTCGATCTTCAGGGTCTCGATCCGCAAAACCTCTTCCGTAACATACTTGTTGACCCCCACCATGATCTTTTCTTTTCTTTCCAGCTGCTTCTGGTAGGTGTAGGCGGCCTTGGCAATCTCCTGCTGGGGATAATTTCGTTCAATGGCCGTTAGCATTCCGCCCAGATCGTCAATCTTGTTGATGTAGGCCATGGCCTGGGCTTCCACCTCATTCGTCAGAGCCTCTATAAAATAGGACCCTCCCAGAGGGTCTATGGTGTTGGTCACTCCGGATTCCTCAGCGATAATCTGTTGGGTCCGCAGGGCGATGGTCGCCGCCTCCTCTGTAGGAAGGCAATGGACTTCATCGAGAGAGTTGGTATGCAGGGATTGAGTGCCTCCCAGAACCGCGGCCAGGGCTTCCAGGGTGGTCCGGATGACATTATTATAAGGTTGCTGGGCAGTCAATGAGCATCCGGCGGTCTGCGTATGGAAACGCATCCACCAGGATCGGGGGTTTTTGGCCTGGAAGCGCTCTTTCATGAAGCGGGCCCACATCCGCCGGGCCGCCCGAAATTTGGCAATCTCTTCAAAAAGGTCAATGTGGGCGTCGAAGAAAAAGGAAAGACGAGGGGCAAAGTCATCTACATCCAGACCTCTTTCTATGGCTGCCCGGACATAGGCCAGGCCGTCAGCCAGCGTGAAGGCCAGCTCCTGAACGGCTGTAGAACCGGCTTCCCGAATGTGGTAACCACTGATACTGATGGTATTCCAGCGGGGGACCTCGTGGGTCCCAAATTCGACCGTATCCGTGACCAGCCGCAAGGAAGGACGAGGGGGGCACATGAAGGTCTTTTGGGCGATAAATTCCTTCAACATGTCGTTTTGGATGGTCCCCCCCAGTTCATGCCGCGGGATGCCCCTTTTTTCAGCCAGGGCAATGTACATAGCCCAGAGGACAGAGGCTGGTGGATTAATCGTCATGGAAGTGGTCAGGCGGTCCACGGGCAGGCCGGCAAAAAGAATTTCCATGTCGCCCAACGTATCGATGGCCACTCCACATTTGCCTATTTCTCCTCTGGCCATCGGGGAATCGGAGTCATACCCCATCAAGGTAGGATAATCAAAGGCGACGCTCAAACCGGTCTGCCCCTGTTGCACCAGATGGTGAAACCGCCTGTTGGTATCTTCGGCTGAACCCCATCCCGCAAACATGCGCATTGTCCAAAGCTGCCCCCGATACATAGAGGGCTGTACCCCTCGGGTAAAGGGATACTGGCTGGGAAATCCCAAATCCCCCTCATAATCCATCTCCTGGATGTCTGCCGGGGAATAAATATCTTTAAGGGGAAGATCGGATATGGTGGAAAATCGTCCCTTTCTCTCCGGGAATTTTGATAAGTGAGACTGAAGCTCTTTCTCCCGGGCTTCTTTCTCTTGCTGAACCTTTTGCATCTGTTCTTCGGAAAACATCTTGGACATCGTTATCACTCCCTTTCGCCTTCTGGGAAATTTTCGAATTGAAGATTTCTCATCCCCTCATTAGGTATTTTCAAAATCTAACCACTTTTTCTTTTTCACCTTTTTCCCTTTTACTCCTGTGTTTTTTGAGGAGTTAGTTATAAGTAATCCCTTGCCCCCATCTCTGTCAACAATTTTCTGTATAAGGTAGGAAGTCAATACCTTATTACCGTTGCCCGAACCCATTTACCTGCGATGATTACCGGTAAAAGCTACTTCATTCTTTTCCAAACTGCCAACGGCGGTCCGCCCATTGGGTGAGGAGTTCCTTAACCTCGCCAAAATGGATGCAGCGTCCAAGGCACTTATCGACGCAGGCAGGCTTTTCCCCTCGATCAATTCGATGGTAACAGAGATGACATTTTTCAGCGACGCCTTTATCGGTATTGAACTGCATCACTCCCAAAGGACAGGCCTCGAGGCACGCCTTACAACCGATGCAGCCATCTGGATCAACGAGGACGATCCCGTCAGCCCGCTGATGGATGGCCTGAACCGGACAGGCTTCCTTACAAGGGGGTTTCGCGCATTGCAGGCAGCGCGCCGGAAGATAGGTCAGCCGGAGCTGGCCATCGACTCTTTGCACCCCTTTTGTTTTCACCTGGATCCACCGAGATCCTTGCGGTGGGTTATTCTCTTGCT
This sequence comes from uncultured Syntrophaceae bacterium, assembly GCA_964421095.1. Classification (GTDB taxonomy): domain Bacteria; phylum Desulfobacterota; class SM23-61; order SM23-61; family SM23-61; genus CAYQWO01. The sequence continues at coordinate 267 of CAYQWO010000484.1, read as the reverse complement.
TGCAGGCCAGCTCGCAGGTGTCGCAGCCCCAGCAGATCTCTTCATCGATGATCACGGCCCATCTCTTGGTCATTTTCATTCCTCCCTGAAGGTGTGAAAAAATCAGGGACATCAATTTGCGGACCTGGAAGTAACATTCGATGGCCCGCGCATGTCCGGCAGCCGGGGGCGCTTCGCTTGGCATCATGAGGCGCTGGTTCTTCCATGGATCAGGCGGGCAAAGACACCCCGCCTCCCTTTGCGGAAAAAAGTAACATCCTCCAGCTT
>CAYQWO010000483.1:0-3442 GCA_964421095.1 uncultured Syntrophaceae bacterium | reverse complement strand
TCTTTTTTTTCTTTCCGGAGACCGATGAGGATTCGTTCATGGCCTAAGAACGGTAGTCGCAGCCCGTTCAAAAAAGCCAGGTCCAAGCCCATCTTCTCCAGGGCCGGCAGGGCTCTTTCCAATTCGGCTTTCCCTTTCTTTCCTTTCATGGCCAAGAGGATTCCTCCCTGCTTCAGAAAAAGAACCCCTATGGTCGAAAACTTCTGGAGGGACCCGAAGGCCCGGCAGAGGACAAAATCAAACCTTCCCCTGAAATTCTTCTCTGCTTCCTTGTCTTCCCCAGACCAATGGACTTCCGTCCCCTCGAGACCCAAATAACGGACGAGATTTTTCAAAAAATAGACCTTTTTCCGGCTGGCTTCCAATAGCGTCATTTTTAGATCCGGGCGGACGATTTTTGCTGGGAGCCCGGGGAAACCGGCTCCCGGTCCCAGGTCCATGACTGAGGCGCCTTCGGAAAGATATTTTACGACTGTTAAAGAGTCGAGAAAATCCTTCAAAATGATCTCTCGCTCATCCATTCTTCTGATAAGATTCATACGCTTAGCCCAGACCTGCAATTCATCCAGGTATCGGGCAAAATCTTTAAGATGCTTCTCCGTCAAGAAAAGCCCGAGCTCTGCCGCTCCTTCTCTGAGCAACCTGGAAAGTTCGGTCTGATCCACTGGAGTAAATGCCTCCACCCCGCTGCGGATTATTCCCTCCGATCAAGGGCCCAAAAAAATTCCCGCTCTGAAAGAGCCTCAGCTTTAATTTGGTCGAAAAGAAGGCGGAAAGGAGCTCTTTCCCTCCCCGGCAAATTTCTTCAGGTAGATCAACAGAATAGAGATGGCCGCGGGCGTGATGCCAGAAATGCGCGAAGCTTGCCCCAGAGAGAGCGGCCTTACCCTTTCCAACTTTTCCCTTACCTCAGCTGTGAGGCCAGGGATAGCCCGAAAATCCACGTTCGCTGGTAATCGTACGCCCTCAAGCCGCGAAAGCTTGCCCACTTGCTCCTCTTGCCTCTGGATATAACCCGCGTACTTTACCTGAATCTCCACTTCTTCCGCAACCGCAGGATCAGTCAAGGAACAGGACTGATCAAAAAAATTAAGGTGCCGGTAAGAAATCTCCGGCCTACGCAGGAGATCGAGTGAAGAAATAGGATTTTTCAAAGCAGTGGTCCCAAGAGTTCCCAGCCGGTCGTTGGTCCCAGCTGTAGGCTGAATGATAACCTTAGCTAATCTCTCCAATTCTCTTTCAATGCTGTTTTTCTTATTAATAAATTCCATATAATCCTGGTCATTCACCAATCCCGCAGACCGCCCTTTTTCCCTTAACCTTAGGTCCGCATTGTCTTCTCGCAGGAGCAAGCGGTATTCCGCCCGAGACGTGAACATCCGGTAAGGTTCCTTGGTGCCCTTGGTCACCAGATCATCGATCAGAACCCCGATATAAGCTTCTTCTCGCCCCAGGATTAGAGGATCTTTGCCCCTGATTTTTAAAGAGGCGTTGATTCCGGCCATAAGGCCTTGAGCCGCCGCTTCCTCATAGCCTGAAGTCCCATTAATCTGGCCCGCAAAAAATAGGTTCTCCACAAGCTTGGTCTCCAAGGAAGGCCTTAGTTGAACGGGGTCAGCGTAATCGTATTCGATGGCATACCCCGGACGGATGATTTCTACCTCCTCCAAACCTGGGATGGAGCGCAGCATCTGAAACTGAATATCCAGGGGTAAGCTTGTGGAGAGGCCGTTGGGGTAAACCTCGATGGTATCCAATCCCATGGGCTCCAAGAAAATCTGATGCTGGTCTTTATCCGGGAAACGAACGATCTTGTCCTCGATCGAGGGACAATACCTCGGCCCGATCCCTTTAATCACCCCGCAATAAAGGGGGGAGCGATCAAGCCCTGAGCGGATGATCTGATGGGTTTTGGGGTTCGTATAAGTTATATAGCAGGGAACCTGCCTTAATAAGACTCTTTTATTGCTAAATGAAAAAGGCACCGGCGGGTCATCGCCCCATTGCTGCTTTAGCTCAGTAAGATTGATGCGTTTCCCATCCAGCCTGGGACAGGTCCCGGTTTTCAGGCGACCCAAGGAAAATCCAAGACGCGTGAGGCACCCGGATAGATTCATAGAGGGAACATCGCCCAATCTTCCCGCTGGAAAATTCCTCAATCCAATATGGACGAGGCCCCGCAGAAAGGTCCCCGTGGTCACGATTACCGCCCGAGCTTTGAACCTTTCTCCTACGTTTGTCTCCACCCCCATTGCTTTGCCGCTGCTGACCAGAATTTCATCCACAATTGCCTGTTTGAGAAAGAGATTTTCCTGCCTTTCCAGAACTCTCTTCATGCGCAGATGGTAAAGCTGCAAGTCGCCTTGAGCCCTGGAAGATCGTACAGCCGGGCCTTTCTTGGTATTCAAGCGACGGAACTGGATTCCGGTCTCATCGATATTTTTGGCCATCTCCCCGCCAAGAGCATCAATCTCCTTGACCAAATGTCCTTTGGCCAGCCCGCCGATTGCCGGGTTGCAGGACATGCGCGCGATTCCATCCACGTTGATCGTAAGGAGAAGTGTAGGGTGACCCAGGCGAGCGCAGGCCAGGGCAGCTTCGCAGCCAGCGTGGCCACCCCCAATGACGATGACGTCATATCCTAAGGGGGAAATATCCAAGGGAATTCCTTACGGTGCGGGGGAAATGGGAAAATGTTTCACGTGAAACATCACTCAATAGTTAACCTAACATCTTAAAACGAAAAATTATTTTTTATTTTTACCATTTATCAATGAATTTGTCAACCAATCATTTGCTCGCCACCCCCCCCAGTTTTTTGCAGGGCTCAATTATCCCAAGGCCCAGGCGCAAAGGAGATGAGCGGATCAGCATCGGCGGGGAATGGGTTTGCTCTAAGAGGCAGGCCTGCTCTCCGCAGAGGGACGCGGGGGAAGAGGGATAAGTTTGATTTGGATCGAGAAGCCCCGCCAGATCCTATGGAAAGACCACTGCCTTATAATGATTCGCGAAGCTCATTTGCGGCTGGGCCAAGAGAGAAAGAAAGCAATTACGCTCATCAAAAAGTGGGGGGTGGCAAGCCCAAAAGATCTCGCCACCCCCCAGGTTTTTGCAGGCTTTACCTGATCCAGGCGTAATGGCGGCTCTCTCGGAATCATGAGGTCCCGCCGCTGGCGGGATTCAAGCCCTCCCGCCCGGGTGGCGACACAGTCTCTGGGGCGAGAGGTGCTTGCCTGAATTTAGATAAGAGGAGAAAAAGATTGCCTTAACAGATATAGCAAGCCGAATATTTCCAAAAACACCCGTGATCTTCCGATATTTATGAAAAAGATCGAATGAGGCAGTGGAATGTCCTCTTTCCTCTCTAATAAGAGAATATTTGGAGAGTGTCCTGTCAGCAAACATGGGTAACACAATGGCTTCGTATTGGAGGGAAGAGCGG
>CAYQWO010000482.1:1904-3447 GCA_964421095.1 uncultured Syntrophaceae bacterium | reverse complement strand
CCACCTGGGATGAACTTTTGGCCAAGTATCGAGACTGTTTGGGTGGAATTCTTCGTGCGGAACAGATTCAGCAATCCCTCCACATGATCCAGGAGATGGAGAAGGTGAAAAACATCTCTGAGATCATTAAAACATTAGTAGCCGCGTGAAAGGGACATCTGGGGCAGAGCCGCCGCTTTCCCATCGGCGTGATAGGCGAATGAGAAAATAGATTTTTCCCCAGTGGCAGCAGGGGAATCATAGGCATTGGGAAACATAACGATCGGGAGCCAGTTTTCTATGGCCGAAGTGGAAATGAAAGTCATTTTAACGAAGATCGTTGGCCCAAAAGAGGGTTGACGGAATAAGCGCTACCCAAAAAATCGCCGAATTTATCGTAAATGCAGGATTTCGCTTTTTCCCCGCCTCCCGAAATCAAAACGACCCAAACTTCAGGATCATCTCCAAACTCCGCCCATGCTCGCCAGGAGTGATTGCAAAGTCTCACTATGGAGAGCATTCAAAACTTCCGGTCGATTTATCCTAATATCCTAATATATCCGACCTTGTCTTTCTTTTTGAACGTTATCATAATGTTCTTCCCTCCCGTTTGAATTACATGGAATCTTTCGTTTTATAGACTTCCTGGTTAACAATGTATTGAGGGCTGATTTTTTTCCCTTGCAAAAAATTGGCAACATTATTTGCCGCGATGGTTACCATCTGTACCCTGGTTCTGCGGGTACTGCCCCCGATATGAGGTGTAAGAACTACATTGTTAAGAGATAAGAGAGGATGATCTTGGGCGAGAGGTTCTTTTTCATAGACATCCAAAGCCGCTCCAGCAATTCTTCTATCTTGTAGCGCCTTGACCAACTCAACCTCATCCACCAGAGAGCCTCTTGAGGTGTTGACCAGGTAGGCTGTTTTTTTCATTAGATTTATCTCGTCTTTTCCTATCAATCCTTTAGATTTTGGGGTGGAGCTCTTATGAATTGTTACAATATCTGATTCCTTGAGCAAGCCTGGCAAATCTGTAAAAGTGACATTCCTAAATTCTGGCTTTTCACGAGTCCTGGATTCGCTAAAGACAAGAATTTCTTTGATTTCAAACCCCCGCAGTTTCCTAATGACGCGTTTGGCAATCTGTCCATAACCGATTATTCCCACAATACTACCGCTGAGCTCGTCCCCCAAGAGACTCTCGTCTCGCCACCCACCCCTAGCGATATGGTTTTTCCCTTCCGGAATGTGCCGCATAATACTCAAGATCAGACCGATGGTCAATTCCGCGACGGCATTGCTGTTGACCCCAGGAACATTGACGACAGGAATGCCCAGCTCTGTTGCGGCATCAATGTCGATATTTTCCGTTCCCACACCATATTTGCCGATGATTTTAAGCTTGGGGCATGATTCTATGATTTTCCGGGTCATCGGGGTTTTAATCGTAAGCAGAGCAGCATCCGCTTTGCTCATTTTGGCAATGAGATCCGCCTCATCCTTAGCCCCACCCGTTTCGATTTCTGCAATACCTGCAAAGATTTCTTTCTGGGGTTCAACA
>CAYQWO010000482.1:0-1894 GCA_964421095.1 uncultured Syntrophaceae bacterium | reverse complement strand
TCTACCTGAATAAACTCCTCCATCAAGGCATAACCCAGGCCCATCTGGATGCCGGGCAGATGGCCGAATTAGCTGCCGCCGGTCACGAAATTCTGCGGTTTGATTCCATTATGCCGGAGTTCAGCGTCCAGCAAGAGGCGGCGGCCCTGGGATGCGAGATGGATTGGGGAAGCCCTTCCATGATGCCCGATGCCCGGACTCATCCAATCCAGCGAATTGAAGACCTGGTCATTCCCGAAAACCTTCTGGAGAAGCCCTCTTTGAAAGTGGTCCTCTCCAATTTAGATGGGTTTAGGGGTGATCATCTCGGTCGCAGATTTCGTAGGTCCCATAATCGGCGCATTATTAACCAGAATATCAATGCGGCCGAAATTCTGCCGAATTCTATGAGCCATGTCCTTGATCTGGGATTCTTCTCCGAAGTCAGCTTCTATAGCGAGAGAATCGGGGCAAAGGATATAATCGCGACTTTCCCTTTCCGTTTCAGTTCTATACCTCCTGGCCTTCAGGGCGTTCCCAATCGCTTTTCCAAGGGCCAGGTCCCCCTCTCACGGCTCGGCAATACGACCGTGGAGCGGCCCGGCATAACCTCTTCTCCCCGCTGGTTTCTCGTCGAGGTCTCTATCTCCACGCAACCCTCCCCGTCCTGATCTTCATACCTTCTGGTCACCTTGCCCCGAAACCACAGGACATCGGACAGATAGACAAATTTCGTGTATTTCGCGTAACAGGTCTTCAACCATCCCTCATCCCCCACCCAATCAGTCAGATGCTGGATCAACCACTGCTGCCTCTGCGCCCCCACATCGTAAGGAAAAGGCAGACCCGCCTGCCTGGCCGCCTCGATATTGTAATGAACAGCATAGGCCGGCTCCAAAGCACCAGTCTGAGGATCTCGAAAAGCCCAGGCCGGATGTTTTCGGTAATCCCGCAAAGCCGCCCCCAGGGCCTTCAACCTCACCGGAGCACTCCCAATACACCAAGCAATAATGTCCGTGATGCCCAAAGGCCCCTTCACCAGCACAGGCAGCTCCTCCCCCTCCGGCACATCCTCCCAATAACGCACCTCAGAACCCCTCACCTGCTCCGCTAAAACCTGCTCCTCGATCCCTTTGAGCTCCCCTTCCGTCCAGGGATGGGGAAGCCGGATATCACTGTACTTCCCTTTTTCCTGAGCTGCACTCCGCTCCGCCCGCACACTCCACGCCTTGGCATTGGCCACCAACTCCCCCCGCTGGTTGTAAAAATTATCGTCATAATGAACGATAATGATCCTGCCGGCAAACTGACTTTTCTTATCCTCAAAATGGGTAAAGGTCAACTCCGGAGTGATGGTATCCCCCTCCAGCAGGGGTTTATAAAAGGTCCAGTCATTGCCCGAATGGAACCCATGCACCCCCTGCAACCCCTGCAAAACCCAGGTCGGAAAGACGCTATAAAGCCAGGAAGGAGGAGCCACCAACCTTCCATAACGGGTCTTGCGGGCGTATTCCTCGTCCCTATACAGGGGATTGATATCCCCCACACCGTCCACAAAATGGCGGATGCTGTCCTTGCAGAGGAGCGTATGAAAGGGATCGATCTTGAATTTGGACCCGACCCGCCGCCGCAGTTCCCCCAAAGCCTCATCGGTAATCTTCCCTTCGATTAAACGGACTTTTTGCCCTTCGGTAACTTTATCGCCCATATCAACGTCTCCTCAAACTATTCAAAATCATGACCCAAATGCGGAACCGACAGAGACCTCCAGATTTCAGTACTGGGGAGAAAGAAACTCATTTCTGTCAGCCCCTGTCTTTAGGAGTCCTGAAAATGATAGGAGTCTCCCGGAACCGACCTAATAACACTGGGTATAAGAAGCCCAGCCCGATCATGGCGAGTCCTATTAGATCGG
>CAYQWO010000481.1:0-3449 GCA_964421095.1 uncultured Syntrophaceae bacterium | reverse complement strand
TGCGGATCAAAGGGTTTTATCTGGCCGTTTCCACTCTGGCGGCTCAATTCATCATCGAGTGGGGCTTGACCCATTGGAAATGGGTCAGCGGTGGGGTTTTCGGAACTGTGGATACGCCTCCCATGCAGGTCTTCGGATGGCCGATCGACACACCCGTGAAAAAGTATTATCTGGTCCTCTGTTTTGTGATTTTGCTGACCCTATTCGGTAAAAACCTGGTACGCGGGCAACTGGGCCGGGCCTGGATGGCCATCCGGGATATGGATGTGGCCGCGGAGATTATTGGCATATCGCTGTTTCGAAATAAGCTGTTGGCTTTTGCGGTGAGCTCTTTTTATGCGGGGGTGGCGGGAGGCTTGATTACCTTCACCTATTATGGAGCGGCCAATATCGAGGCATTTAACCTTATGGTCTCCTTCCATCTTTTGGGGATGATCATTATCGGGGGCATGGGGAGTGTCCTCGGCTCCTTCTTCGGAGGAGGTTTCATTACCCTGTTGCCAATTTTTATCAACCAGTTTGCCCGCACTTTCGGTACAGTACTTAAAACTGACCTTCTGGCCTGCATTGAATTGATTATTTTCGGGGGGCTCATCATTTTTTTCCTCATTGTTGAACCTTATGGTCTGGCTCGATTATGGCAAACATTGAAAGACAAACTCAGGTTATGGCCGTTTCCCTACTAATTCCCCGTGGCGGCTTCGCCACCCGCAGCGTTAATTCTGTTAGGATAAGGAGGTGAGAATTTAGATCGCAAGGTGGATCGATAAGAAGTTCCCTTAGAAGAAACGCAAAGATTAAAGAAAGGAGGAATTTAATATGGGACGTTTTATGAATACTTTTTTGGCACTCTTATCGCTACTTGTGACGCTCCTGCTTGTATTGGCGCCGAGCCTGGCCCAGGCCCAGGAGCAATATGTCCCCTGCCTGATTTATCGAACCGGCCCATTTGCCCCAGGCGGTAGCGGGACTGGCAGTGGATGGGAAGACTACATGGAACTCATCAATATGAAGGGAGGGGTGAACGGGATCAAATACAAATATGAGGAGTGTGAGACGGCCTATGACACTGCCAGAGGGGTGGAGTGTTATGAACGTGTTAAATCCAAGAACCCTGCCTATATGCACCCCTTTGCCACAGGGATCTCTTATGCCCTGCTTGACCGCACTGCCCGGGATAAGATCCCTCTGGTTTTCATGGGTTACGGCCGCGCGGATGCCTCCGACGGCCGGGTTTTTCCCTGGGCCTTTACCTTTCCTACCAACTATTGGTCTCAAAACACGGCTAAAATAAAGTTCATCGGTCAGCAAATGGGAGGAATGGACAAACTCAAGGGATTAAAAATCGCCAACCTATATATTGATGTCCCTTATGGGCAAGAGACCAGGCCTCTTTTAGATGAAATGGCCAAGATGTTCGGTTTCGAAGTGCAACACTTCCCAGTGCCCTGGCCGGGGATAGATCAGAAAGCTCAATGGATGGATATTGTCCGACGCTACAAAGCTGACTGGGTCATCAATCGTAACTGGGGCGTCTCCTGCACGGTCCCCCTCAAAGAGGCGGCTAGGCTCGGGTTTCCAAGAAACCGGATCCTGGGTGTATGGTGGTGCGGGTCTGAAGAGGACGTCCTGCCAGCTGGTCCGGCGGCTACGGGTTATTATTCAACCAACTTCAACGGGGTTGGCCGGGATTTCCCCCTCATCCAGGAGATTATTGACAAGGTTTACGGCGCCATGAAAGGCAATATTTCTATCACCCGCGTGGGTACCGTATTCTACAATCGAGGAGTTGTAACCGGAATAGCCATGGATGAGGCTATTCGTACGGCCCACAAGAAATTTGGGGTTCATCCTGTTACCGGCGAGGAAATGCAGTGGGCCCTGGAGCACCTTAATATCACGGAGGAGAGGATTAAAGAAATAGGGGCAGAGGGATTGATGCCACCGATCAAGACCTCTTGGCAAGACCATGAGGGTGGCGGCTGGGTCCGCTTCCAGCAGTGGGATGGCACCAAATGGGTTCCGATCGGTAGCTGGGTGTCTCCCATGAAGGAATTCGTCCGGGAAAAAGTCGAGAAGTCTGCAGCTAAATACGCCCAAGAGAAAGGGATCACGCTGAGAACCAGTGAAGCTTTAAAGTAAGCAAATCACCCTAAAGCGAGCACGAGTCATGAACCAGGTTCCTTTGCTCAGGGTCAACAATATCGAGGTCGTCTACGAGCATGTCATCCTGGTCCTGAAAGGGGTCTCCCTGGAGGTACCCGAGGGGGGTCTTGTAGCCCTCCTCGGGGCCAACGGGGCCGGCAAAAGCACGACCCTTAAGGCCATCTCGAATCTTCTGCGGGCAGAGCGGGGTGAGGTTACAAAGGGGGTCATTGAATTCCTGGGGGAGCGCATCGACCGCATGGATGCTGCGGAGGTGGTGCGCAGAGGCATCGTCCAGGTAATGGAAGGACGGCGAAAATTCGAGCACCTGACCGTGGAGGATGATCTCCTTACGGGCGCTTACAGCAGGGGAAATGACCCTTCAGTTAGAAAGGACCTGGACCTGGTTTACGGCTATTTTCCCCGGCTGGCTGAGCGCCGCGACGTGAAAACGGGTTATATCTCCGGGGGCGAACAGCAGATGGTGGTCATCGGCAGAGCCCTGATGTCTCGCCCCAAGCTGATGCTTTTAGACGAACCCTCCATGGGACTGGCTCCTTTGCTGGTGCAGGAGATTTTCGACATCGTTGTGCGGTTAAACCAAGAAGAGAAGGTGGCCATTCTGCTCGCGGAGCAGAACGCGGCTATGGCCCTCCAGGTGGTACACTACGGCTACATTATGGAGAACGGTCGGCTGGTATTGGATGGCGACGCTGCTACCCTTCGTGACAACGAGGACGTGAGGGAATTTTACCTGGGCCTGACCGAGATAGGAAAGAAAAGCTATCGAGATGTGAAGCACTACAAACGTAGAAAACGCTGGCTAACTTGAATATCTTGCTTTTCCGTGATCTCATATGGTTTATCAGAAACGATTTCATGATGACCAGTGGGCAAAACTTTAGGCCTCTTTTTGAGCAGCGATGGTCCTTGACAAAAAAAAGTATTTAATATAAATTTGATCCTAAAAAATCCACTCTTTTTGAGGAGGGATATACATGAGGATGAAAAATTTTTTAGTTTCGTTGTCTGTCTTGAGTCTCTTAACTTTGATTTCATTCGGCGAGGGAATCGCCGGAACCCTGCAGGATGTCAAGGCCAGGGGAAAACTGCTTGCCGGAGTGAAGACCGATTTCCCGCCCTTTGGTTTTGTGGATGAGAAGGGGGTGAATAAGGGGTTCGATGTGGACATTGCCAAAGCCTTGGCCAAGGAGCTCTTTGGGAAGGAAGAGGCGGTAGAGCTCGTGGCCGTCACTTCGGGAAACCGAATCGCTTTTCTGACCACCAATAAAATCGATATCATC
>CAYQWO010000480.1:0-3450 GCA_964421095.1 uncultured Syntrophaceae bacterium | reverse complement strand
GGATCTCCTACGGGACTATCAAGCATTTCTTCGTCACTCCAGGTATAACCACGGATCGGGCCATCGGCGACTGGCTCACTGGCTTGATCGCCCTCTTCCTGGTCTTCTGCGCCTCCTTTCTGATCAAAGATGCCTTTGCGGCCATCCGCAAATTCACCGGTGAAAGGAGGGAGGCGGCCCCGGCTCCAGCGCCGGGAGGCGGTGCTAAGTAGGCAATAAATGAGCGATAGATTAAACCAATGAACCAAGAAAATCCCCCCTCTCCCCCTTTATTAAAGGGGGGTGGGGGGATTAGAAAATTATTTTAAGTATCCATGAAACCGATCACTCTCGAAGTCATTTCCCTTGTCCCGGGCCTCTACAATACCTGATTTACCTGCAATATTGCTACAGACCAGGTAGGTCTGAGAGAAAAAAGCGACAAGTGGGATCTCAACGAATACCCTGAAGACTTAAAAGAGGAATATCTTTTTCTTTCGTATTGGATCAAGGAGTTAGCTCAAAAATATCGTGATCAGATTTTGATCAAAATCATCGACGGCCAGTCTCTCCAGGGGGTATTAAAATCCATCCGCTATTGGGTGCACCGCTACCCCACTTTTATAATAAATAAAAAGAGGAAATATACGGGGAAGGATAAGAATCAACTGGATGCCCTCTTGCAGGAACAATTGGTAAGGGCCTGAACCCCGCCTTGAAACATGCCCCTCGAGCTGATCAAGCACATCATTGCCGCCAAGAATATTTTATTCGGGACGGGGTATTTCCTGATCTTCCCGCTGCCCAGGGATTGGAGGATCACCAGGAGCTACTTGGAGCCGGATGTCCATACAACTGTCCGGCAGGGTCTCATAACCTGGGTAGAGGCCGGCCAGACCGACCAGATCGTCTTCCATCCCCTAAAGAAGGTTGCCCTCGATTTAACGATTAATATCAAACGGGGAAAACATGAAGGCCTGGACATTAAGGGAGTGCAGATTTCCTCACAGGGCTCGCGGATGGTTTGCGGCCATCCGGCCTCTTATTGTATTGGAGAGGTCAAACAGGGACTTTTCAAGAAAAAAACGGCCAAGACTTTTCGTGTCTTCTTCTATTGCCCGGAGCTGAATCGTACGCTTTTCTTGCATTTTACCGGCAAATGCCAGGAGGCGGACCTGATGGAGATCTTTGAGTCCATTCCCTCCCTGGAATGCCACTGAAAATAAGTGCCTAAAGTTACCTCCGCTTCGCTGCAAAATTCTAATCAATCCTTGACATTCTTTTCCTCCATCAATTAAGATGACGGCAAGGTTGGAAAAATTTTTCATCGTCGATTAAACAACCCAATAATAGAAATCCCCCCTCGCCCCCCTTTATTAAAGGGGGGTTGGGGGGATTTGGATGGGAGACTGAAGATGAAAGGGAAATCCTATGCTGTAGCTGTTGCAGGGGCTACGGGGGCTGTGGGCCTGGAGTTCATCAAAGTCCTGGAGCAACGCAAATTCCCCGTGGGGTCCATCAAGCTTCTGGCTTCCGAACGGTCGGAGGGAAAGGAATTGCGTTTTGATGGAAAGCCCGTAAAGGTGGAAAAGCTTACCAAAGATTCCTTCAAAGGGACCGAAGTGGCTCTGTTCTCGGCAGGCGCCGCCCGGAGCCTGGAATTCGCCCCAGCGGCTGCTGCATCCGGCGCCGTGGTCGTGGACAACAGCAGTGCCTTCCGTATGGAGCCAGATATTCCTCTTGTGGTGCCCGAGGTTAACGCCCATGCCATCGCCCAATATAAGAACCGGGGCATCATCTCCAACCCCAATTGCTCTACGATCCAAATGGTAGTGGCTCTAAAGCCCATCCATGACGTAGCGCGAATCAAACGGGTCGTCGTTTCGACCTATCAAGCTGTTTCGGGCACAGGTCTCAAAGCCATCGATGAGCTTTTGACGCAGACTCGGGCCATCCTTAATAACTCGTGGGAAATCCAGAAAAAAGTCTATCCCCATCAAATCGCTTTCAACTGCCTGCCCCAGATCGACGTTTTTCTGGAAAATGGGTACACCAAAGAAGAGATGAAGATGGTCAATGAAACCCAAAAAATAATGGAAGACCCGACCATCCGGGTAACTGCTACTACGGTGCGAGTACCTGTTCTCCATAGCCATTCGGAATCCGTGAACATCGAGACCGACAAGAAAATCACGGCCCAGCAAGTAAGAGAAATCCTCTCCAAAGCTCCAGGTGTGGTCGTCGTAGACAACCCCGCCAAGAGTGAATACCCTCTGGCCATCCACGCCGCCGGGCGAGACGAAACTTTTGTGGGCAGGATCCGCGAAGACGAGTCCATCGCCAATGGCATCAATATGTGGATCGTCTCCGACAACGTCCGCAAGGGGGCAGCCCTGAATGCCGTCCAAATAGCTGAAATTCTGATAGAAAAGTATCTCTAATCCTTCATGACTTTTTTCATCCACGAACTATAAAATCCCCCCTCAACCTCCCTTTTGAAATGGGGGGAGGGGGGATTTGGAAGCTAATCTTTACGAATGAAATTCTTGCAGGACATTACCCTCGGGCAGTACATGCCCGGGGGTTCTTTTCTCCACCGGCTGGACCCACGGACCAAGTTTATCTCCCTGCTCCTCCTGATGATCGTTACTTTCCTGATCAAGGATTTTCTGGCCCTGGGCTTGCTGGTGGCCATTTTTTTCCTGGCCCTGCTCTCCTCCGGTCTTTCTTGGGCTTACGTGTTCCGCGGGGTCCGATCCTTCCTCTGGCTCTTCCTCTTCACAGGCGCCGTCCATCTCTTTTTTACCCCTGGCCCTTCCCTGCCCTTCTTCCCGCTGGGGCTTGTCGACATCACCTGGACGGGCCTGGAAAAAGGCGCCTTTGTAGCGGCCCAACTTTTTTTGGCCATCATCATCTGCTCCCTGATGACCCTGACCACTTCTCCGCTGCAGTTGGCTCATGGTTTGGAGAAGCTCATCGCTCCCCTGAAGCGTTTTCGAGTCCCAGTGGAAGATTTTTGCTTGATGATGATGCTGGCCATCCAGTTTATTCCCATTCTTCTCGGAGAAACGAACCGCCTCATTAAAGCTCAAAGCGCCCGCGGAGTAGACTTTGAATCCGGGAGCCTCTTTCGCCGGGCCAAAAACCTTGTGCCCATTCTGACCCCCCTGTTTCACAGCGTTTTCAAGCGGGCGGATGATTTAGCCATCGCCCTGACGGCCCGGGGGTATGTCAGCGGAGCCAGGCGCACCCATTTGCACGAGCTGAAGATGCGCTTCCGGGATTACCTCGTCCTGGCGGGGATCGTAAGTTTTGCCATACTGGAGATCAAAATAAGTTAATGGGGACGCAGATTTTCGCAGATAGCCGCAGATAGAGATTATAAATCGCCGTAGTGAAGCAAAAAAAAGAAGCTATTGCGAGGAGCCTCGCGCTTCGCGGGACGACCTGGCCATCCCACCCCCTCCCAAC
>CAYQWO010000479.1:0-3452 GCA_964421095.1 uncultured Syntrophaceae bacterium | reverse complement strand
TTTATTTTATCCCGACGATCTCCCGCGCCATATTCTTCTTGGCTTCCAAATCGGCCTGGCGGCGGATCATGATGCGCTGGGCCTGGGGCGGGCCCGCCCCGTGCATGGACTCCGTGCGGTAGCCGACAGCGGCCGTGCCCAGCGTGAGGTTTTCGATCAGGCGCAGGATACGCAGACGGTGCTCGGTGGGCACGGCGGCCACGCCTTTTAGGTATTTCTGAATGTAGGGCCCCGTGCGTTCGTTGCGCAAGTCCTTCTCCGAGGGCATGGTCACCATCAGGCCGCCGGCAATGTCTTCGGCCAGCCGGGCGATCTCGTATGGGAACCGGGTGACATTCTGCTTGCAGACATTGGCCAAGAGCATGTCGATTTCGTAGTTCCCCGCTTTCGTGGGGTGGCCCTCGGAGGAGCAGGCCAGGCCGCAGGAATAAAGGGTTTCGTTCAGGTGAACCATCTCGATGATTTTATCGGCGATATGGGAGGCCTTGGCCGTGCCGTTAAAGTCCGCCGCCAGCGAGGCAGCGCCAATGAGGACATCGCCGACCCCTACTTTGCATCCCCCGTAGCTCTGGCGATGATAACCAGCGAAACGCTCCACCAGGATGCCCACGAAGTCCGTCTCCCCGCAGAGGAAGACCCTTTCCCAGGGTACGAAGACGTCGTCGAAGATCGCCAGAACCTCGTGTCCCCCGTAATGGGGGTTGCCCACATCCAGGCTACTTCCTTCCAGCTTGCGGGTGTCGCAGGACTGCCTTCCGTAGATAAAAAATACCCCTTTCGTATCCGTGGGTACGGCGAAGGAGACAGCGTACTCCTTCTCTTCCTCGCGCAGAGCCATCGTGGGCATGACGATGACTTCGTGGGAGTTCACCATGCCGGTTTGATGAGCCTTGGCTCCGCGGACCACGATCCCATCCTTCTTTTTATCGGCTACCCGCAGGTACAGGTCAGGGTCAGCCTGTTGCCCGGGGCGCAGCCCGCGGTCGCCTTTGACGTCGGTCATGGCCCCGTCCACCACCAGGTCTTCCTCCTGGACGCGCTGCAAAAAAAGCTTGAAACGCCTGTGGTAAGCAGTCCCGTACTTCTCATCCGTTTCCAAGGTGGTGCTGTAGAGCGCGTTCATGGCATCCAGGCCCACGCAGCGCTGGAAGCAGGAGGCGGTCTTCTGGCCCAGAAGGCGCTGCATCTTCACTTTGTTGACCAAGTCCTGAGCGCTCTGATGGATGGCCGTGAAGCGATTGATTGTTTTCCCCGTCAGGTGCGAGGAGGTGGTCATCAAGTTTTTATGTTCCTCCTCCTGGGCCAGCTGAAAAGTCATCACCACCGAATTGAGGGAGGGGCGGATGATGGGATGGTCCAGGGGATTTTTTACGCGCTCCCCCAGGAGGTAAACCTCCAGGTTGAGTTTCTTCAGGCTTTCAATGTATTGCTCAGGCGTCTTCATCCGTCTAATCACCTCATCAAGGCGCCTCCGGCAACCATACGGTTGATCTGGTTGGTACCTTCGTAAATCTGGGTCAGCTTGGCGTCCCGCATCAATTTTTCCACCAGGTAATCTTTGGTGTACCCGTACCCGCCGTGGATCTGGACGGCATCGGTGGTCACGCGCATGGCTACGTCTGTAGCGTAAAATTTCGCCTGGGCCGCCTCCCGGATATAGCGTTTTCCATGGTCGGCCAAGGAGGCGGCATACCAGGTAAGTAAACGGGCGGATTCCACGGCTGCGGCCATGTCGGCGAGCATGAAGTTCAAGGCCTGGAATGTGCCGATCTGTTTCCCGAATTGAACCCTCGTCTTGGCATAAGCGAGAGCAGTCTCAAAAGCCGCGCGGGCTAACCCGACCCCGCAGGTAGCAATATTCACCCGGCCTTCGTCGAGGGCCTCCATGGCAAACTTGAACCCTTCGCCCTCATTGCCTAGGCGGTTTTCCCGGGGCACAATGACGTTATCCAGGAGGACCTCAGCCACATTCAGCGCCCGCTGCCCCATCTTGTCTTCCACCTTGCCGATGGAGAGGCCCGGGAATTCCCGGGGGACGACGAAGGCGCAAATCCCCTTGGTTCCCTTGGAAGGATCTATGGTAGCGAAGATGGTGTAAAAGGCCGCATAACTGGCGTTGGTGATGAAGCATTTCTGCCCGGTCAACACGTAATGGTCTCCTTCCAGTTTGGCCCGGGTCTTCAGGCCGCCGGCGTCAGACCCCGCTTCCCTTTCAGTTAAGCCAAAGGAGGAGGTCTTCCCTGCCTGGTTCAAGGGAATCAGGAACCGGCGTTTCTGCTCGTCCGAACCGCCGACAAGGATCGGACCGCAGGCCAGGGAGTTGATCCCGATCATGCCAGCGATGGCGATGCAGGCCGCGGTCATTTCTTCCGTGATAATCGAGGCATTCACCAGCCCCAGTCCTTGCCCGGCGTAATCCTTTGGGCAGGTGAGGTTCATCAGGCCCGCAGCGTGGGCTTTCTGGATGATTTCCCCGGGAAAGGCCGGCTCCTTGTCGTACTTCAGGGCGACGGGGGCAATCTCCGTCTGGGCAAAATCCCGGGCCAACTTCTGCAACGCCTTTTGCTCATCGCTCAGACTCAGATCGATCATGGAACTGCTCCTCCTTATTCTCGAATTTTAGGTTCATCTACAAATTAGCTTGCCAAGGGCCCGGAAGGAAAGGCAGATTGCGCCGCTCCTAGTCGAGTCTTATCGACAAGCATCGGCGGGATATCCCCTTTCCATAAACCTCCCTGCTGGCCAGCCGCAAAGCGCAGCGGGGGGCGTGATCAGAAAGCTTCGGAGAAATAGCAGAGACCCCCGCCACAGTTAGGGAGAGATATGTGCCTTATGATTGCAAGCAAGATGACTTTCCTTCCGGGCCCGTGAAATCACAGGAAATATTAAAAATACCAGCACTTTGGTCTCCGGACGCTGGAGCCATCTCTATTACGCCAATTTCTGCGACGAGTTACTAATGCTCAAAGGGTCCAAGGAGCCTTTCCCCACTCGAACCCTTGAACCCTGGAATCCTCGAACCCTTTTTATCAAAAATCTCTGGAACTGTCCAGCAGGATCGTCACCGGGCCAAAATTGATTAACTCCACTTCCATCAAGGCCTGAAAGGTCCCCGAAGCCACATTTATTCCGCGGTCCCTGGCCCGGCTGATGAAATATTCGTAAAGGGCCTTGGCTTCCTCGGGAGAGCCGGCCTCGGTAAAAGATGGCCTGCGCCCCTTCCGGCAGTCAGCATAAAGGGTAAACTGGGAGATAACCATCAAGGCCCCACCCGTGTCTAGGAGGGAGAGGTTCATCTTTCCCCCGGCGTCCTCGAAAATGCGCAGGTTAATAACCTTCTCCAGCAGGGAGTCGGCTTCGGCTCGCGTATCCCCTTTGCCGACGCCGAGGAGGACGAGGAGGCCCTTGGGGATTTCGCCGACGATTCGCCCTTCAACACGCACCTGCGCGCG
>CAYQWO010000478.1:0-3462 GCA_964421095.1 uncultured Syntrophaceae bacterium | reverse complement strand
AGTTCTTCTCCTACATGGCCCAGTAAACCCAATATCCTAATCTCTAACCTTCTGGGGAGTAAAATGAGAAGGTGGGGTTACCAGAAAATGATCAAGTGAACCCTCCAAAGGGCTTATAATTTCCCTTTGGAGGTGCCTTTCCAATATACTCATATTATTAAAAAATCCCTATCAAATTGCACCATGGGGGCGATGGCGAGGAGTTTAGGAAGGCGGACGAAGATCAATCTCCTCGATGTCTTACTCTCTTGTATAAAAGATTCAATCAGCCTTCGGGGAGCAGAGCAACCCCGTTCAAAGGGCTGCACTGGTAACCGAAGAGTGGGGGGAGAAAAATGACAGACTTTGGTAAGTCTCGAACGATTTTAGAAAGGCTGTCAGAGGTTGCCAGCAGTACATTTTTCGGACGGCAGGAGGAGTTGGGTTTGCTGGCGAGCGCCATCAAGTCCACCGACCCTCCCTTTCTGGTTGGATTCATTCACGGACCCGGGGGAATCGGGAAGTCACGATTGATACAGGCGTTACGCAACTTTGTCGCTCCCGAAGTCGGCTGGTATCTCATGGATTGCCGCAACATTGAGCCCACGCCGCAGGGTTTCCTCACTTCCCTTGGCGCTGCCCTCCAAATACGAGAAGAACCTGTGGTCCACTCGGTCACGAGTCGCTTGGGAGAGACCGGTCAGCGTACCGTGCTCACTCTGGACACCTACGAGACCTTCGGCCTCATGGACACCTGGCTCCGCCAGGAATTCCTGCCATCCTTGTCTGAAAACATCTTCACCATCATCGCCGGCCGCCAGGCACCGAACTCCGCATGGTTTACTGCTCCGGGATGGCAGCATCTCTTTCGGGACATCCCATTGCAAGAGCTACCCGCAAGCGATTCCAAAAAGATGCTTGAGTCACGTGGCCTCACGCCATCCCAAGTCGAACGGGCCCAACGGTTCGCTCGAGGGTACCCCCTTGTCCTGGAAATGGCGGCAGCTGCTATCCGCACAGATCCAGACTTGGATATTGCCGTGGGCCCTCCCCCCAAGGTATTGCAGCAACTTACGAAAGCCTTCTTGGCCGGGCTTCCTCCGGACTCGGTGGAGGCTGTTGAGGCGGCCTCAACCGTCCGCCGTGTTACCGAGCCGCTGCTCAGGGCACTCCTGGTTGTCCCCCAAGCCAGAGAGGCATTTGAGGATTTGCGGGTTCTTCCATTCATCGATGTGACGACTGAAGGTTTGGCTTTTCACGATGTTGTGCGCGACACGATTTCCAAAGATCTGACTTGGCGTGCCCCTGAACGTTACCGCACGTATCGAAGACGCGCCTGGCAGTTCCTCTCCAAAGAATCCCAGGAGTGTGTGGCGCGAAATCTTTGGCGGTGCACCGCAGACATGCTTTATCTGATAGAAAACCCCGTCGTCAGGGAGGCCTTCTTTCCCGAGGGGGCTACTGATTTCATAGTGGAGCCGGCCACTCCTGGTGATGCTGGAGCAATCCTGGACATCGCCGCCTCTGCCGAACCTCAAGAGGCAGCGGGTTTAATCGGACGATGGTGGGCCAAGCATCCCGAGACTTTCAGCGTGGCCAAGAGCCGAGATGGAAAGGTTGCCGCTTTTTACATTATCTTCGAACCCACCAATGTCGAACGCGAGCTTCTAATAGAGGATCCTCTCACCGCCGCATGGTGGCTCCATCTGGGTCAGAACCCGGTTGCCCATGGGGAGCGGGTGCTATTTCTCCGGAGGTGGCTCGCCCGTACGACAGGCGAAGCTCCTTCTCCAGCGCAGGGTGCATGCTGGCTGGACATCAAGCGCACCTACATGGACCTCCGGCCCAGTTTGCGGAGGCTATATACCGTCGTTACCGACCTGGCTACCTATGCACCCATCGTCACGCCCCTTTACTTTGTGCCACTTTCGGCGGCAAAGGTGGTGTTGGGGGGGGTCACTTATTATTCGGCCCTACTTGACTTCGGCCCGCTTAGCGTCGATGGATGGATCGCTGCTATTATCGGAGCCGAACTCGGAGTCAAGCCGGCGAAAACCGAGGCAGGCGCTCGGCGGCTTGTAACCGTATTGTTCACCGATATCGTCGGCTCAACCGAAAAAGCGGCAGCCCTGGGTGACCGCCGCTGGCGAGAGGTCTTGGAACGCCATCATGCACTGGTGCGTGGGGAATTCGCTAAATTTCAAGGGAGGGAGATCAACACGGCTGGGGACAGCTTCCTGGCGACCTTTGACAGCCCGGCGTGGGCCATTCAATGCGCCTGCGCTATTAGTGAGTCAGTCCGTCAGCTTGGTATAGAGATCAGGGCGGGGTTGCACTTGGGTGAATGCGAAGCGGTAGGAGATCTGGTGAGCGGCATTGCTGTGCACATCGGCGCTCGGGTTTCCGGGATGGCCCGAGCTGGGGAAGTCCTGGTCTCAAGCACGGTCCGTGATGCGTTAGCCGGGTCTGATATCCGGTTTGAAGACCATGGCACTCACCTCCTGAAGGGAATCCCAGGAGAATGGCGTCTATTTAAGGTCCATCGAGGTGGAGCACCTTAGCAAAATACCTTGAGCTTTTCTATCATGTCTTGACCCATGCGCCACTGCTTCAACTATTGGTAGTTTCAACCGGGGAGGAGCAAACCCTACTGAAAGTGCAGCAGCGAGTAATATGTCTGGAAGAAAAATCAATCGCCAATGAAAGGAGAATCTACATGCCTCTCATTCAAGTTAAACTCATTGAGGGCGTCTTCTCGCAGGCGCAGAAGCAGGAGATCATCAAAAAGCTTACCGATACAATGGTCTCCATCGAGGGGGAGAACATGCGCCCGGTCACCTGGGTCATAGTGGAAGAGGTGAAAAGCGGGGAGTGGGGGATCGGCGGAAAGGGAATGACAACCGCCGATGTAAAAGCTCTCGCGGCAGGCAAAAAGTAAATCTGAAAAAGGGTTGAAGAGTTCACGGAGTAGGAGTTGTTTAACAGATTTTATGCCAGCAGTGGCGCATAAGTTGGCATAGTTGGCCGTATAAACTTAGCAAATTTGCCGACCCACAAAGATAGCTGCGGAAAACCTGCGCAGACAAAGGTTGGGATAGAGGAATTTACCCCCCATATTGGAGGATGCAATGAGAAGGAATTTCCAGAAGGTGCCAATACGAAGCTTCCAAGGGGCATTATATGCCCTTGGAGGCCATATTTGATATCGCCATCGGGAGAAAAAGCAAAATGGGGAAACTATTACTCTTAAAAAGGAGGTGAAATTATGCTGGTGATATGCGTTCATACATGGAACCCAAAAGCTCCTGGAATGACTGAAAAGGAGTTCTTACCACGCCGTGAGAAATTCATGAAAGACCTGATGGCGAAAAAGGTACCGGTAAAAAGCGTGCACTCAGTATTTAATTGGGAGCAAGGGAAGGCTTGGTGCGTCTGGGAAACGGACACGATAGAGAGATTGAAAGGCATAATGGCTGAGCAACC
>CAYQWO010000477.1:1236-3474 GCA_964421095.1 uncultured Syntrophaceae bacterium | reverse complement strand
GGTTACAAACGTGCCGGCTACATGGGTAACAGGTAATAGACCATATGGCATAATTCCCTCTGACTTCCAAAGGAGGAAAGAATTATGCCATGGAAAGCGATTAGTGTTATGTCCTTGCGCCATGAATCTATTACCCTGGTTAATGAAGCAATGGTGAGCTTCAGTGAGTTGTGCCGTCGTTACGAGATTCGTCGCAAGACCGGTTATAAGTGGCTGAAGCGCTACTGGCTCGAGGCGGTTGGCGGGTTGGCCGATCGCTCCCGCAGACCTCATCGGGTGGTCCTGAAGGTACCTCTGGCCACGGAAGAGAAGATTGTGGAGATTCGCAAGAAACATCAGGCTTGGGGAGCTCGCAAAATTCGCCGGAAGCTCAAACAAGCTGGCCTTCCGAGGATCCCAGCCTACAGTACGATTACCGAAGTTCTGCACCGCCGCGGATTGATCCACCCAGAAGATCCTGGAGGACGGCAGGACTGGCAGTGCTTCGAATCTCCGCTGCCCAATCATTTGTGGCAGATGGATTTTAAAGGACCGGTGCCTACCTTGGCGGGGACCTGCTACCCCTTGACCATCCTGGACGATTACTCGCGCTTCAATCTTTGCTTGCGAGCCTTGCCCAACCAACAGACGACCGAAGTGCAGCCAGTCTTGACCGCAACCTTTCGTCGCTATGGTCTGCCCGATACGCTGCTGGCGGACCATGGCAGTCCTTGGGGGAGTGATCCAGAGCATCCCTATACCCCGTTGACCGTCTGGCTGATGCGTTTGCAGATCCAGGTCAGCCACAGTCGTCCTTATCACCCCCAGACCCTGGGCAAAGACGAACGATTCCATCGGACCCTTCAAGGGGAGCTTCTCAGTCGTTGTCAGTGGCCAGACGGGGCTCATTTGCAGGAAGCTTTTGACTCTTGGCGGCAAGTATACAACTTTGATCGGCCGCATGAAGCCTTGGGTTTGGAAGTACCCGCCAGTCGCTATCAACCGAGTCTGCGCTCGTTTCCGGAGTCTTTGCCGCCGATCGAATATCTGCCTGGGGTTGCGGTGCGGAAGGTTCAACAGCAAGGAGAATTTTCCTTTCAAGGGCGAACCTTCCGGATTAGCAAAGCCTTCTGCGGATACCCTGTAGGGCTTCAGCCAACATTTATCGATGGAGTGTTTGATGTTTTGTTCTGTCATCAAAAAATTATCCAAATTGATTTACGGAGTCCCCTATAAACCCGTTACCCATGTCCCCGGTACGTTTGTTACCCTTGACTCCGGTCCGCACACCCCTCAAGGGGGAGGGAATTTATTTCTTCTTTCAATATGTTTCCCCTCTCCCCTGGCGGGAGAGGGCACGGTGAGGGGGTATATTCCAAATTTTTCACACCTTCCCTCCCTCAAGGGGGAGGGGCTTGCCCTGTGGAGTGAGTCCAACTAGTCCACAGGCTGAAGGAGGGGGAGAGCGAAAATTTCGGAATGCGGATTGCGGAATGGAAATTACTTATTCCGCAATCCCTAAGCGAGATGCTCGATCAGGATTTTTGTCCCTATCCCGATTAGAATGAGGCCCCCGGCGAGTTCAATTTTTTTCTCAAAAAAATGTCCGGCCCGGTTCCCCACAAAAACACCGATAAAGGAGAGGATAAAAGTGATCGCTCCAATGATTATGATCGAGGCAATGAGGCGGATTCTTAAAAAGGCAAAGCTGACCCCGACGGCCAAAGCATCGATGCTCGTGGCGATGGATAACATGGATAAAACATATATATTTAAGGGATTGATCTCTTTTTTGTCGGATTCTAATCTGCTGGACTCGTAGATCATCTTCAGGCCGATCAAACCCAGCAGCCCAAAAGCGACCCAATGGTCCACGCCCGTGATAAAATCTCTTAAACCCAGCCCAGCTAACCAGCCAATGACTGGCATGAAGGCCTGAAAAGACCCAAAAAATAAGGCGATTTGTAAGGCATTATTGAGTCTCAATTGTTTTATGGTGATCCCACTTGTGATGGAGACGGCCAAGCAATCCATGGCCAGGCCAAGGGCGATGAAGGTAATGGTCAAAAAATCCACGAATATTCCTTCAAAAAATAATCGGGACACAGATTGGGGCAGATCAATATAGAATCCCAGAGCCACAATTTGGCGAATTTATACTTAGATATTCTCATGGTGGATTTCTCATGCTCCGCCTTGGGATATTTTCCGATAGAGATCCTGAGTGGCGCTTTGGACTGACCGCCCATAAGGAGACCC
>CAYQWO010000477.1:0-1226 GCA_964421095.1 uncultured Syntrophaceae bacterium | reverse complement strand
CCAACACCCACGGGGGTAAACTCTGACCCTTGGGCCCGCCAGATCCGGGCATTGATTTGGTCAAGGCGGACGCGAGCCTCTCGAAACCCCGGCTGGTCATAGACGTCTTCCAATGCCGCAAGGCCACCCGAGTTGAGGGTGACCCTTAAGCCTACTTGCAGCCCTCGGCTGCGCACGGTGGCCACCGCTGCATAAAGGGGTTTGGGGAGCAGCATCATATAGTGGGAACCCCGTTCGTCTCCCTGCGTCATGTAAAACCCAGTCTGCATGTAGTCAAACATGGGATTTACCAGTTCTTCCACCCCCAGGAGAACAGGATCATCTTTCCCGACATATTCCCCACCGGTAATGAGGGCCAGTTTCTCCGTAGAAGCAGCCAGCAGAATATCCTGGACGGCTGCTTCGACGACCTCCCTGTCGGTGATACTCTGGGCTAATGCCCATACCCGCTTCACGTTAAAAAGATTGGCCGCCCCCAATAGGGTGGCAATATCATCATGATGAGCCCGAGCGTCCAGAAAGATGCGGGTGTGGTTGTGAACGTCGAAAATCTCATAGGCCAGGCTTTGACCATACCGCGACCGGAATTGCTCCTGCCCCAGGGCTCTTTCAACAGCGTGGTAGACCGGAACGTTAAAAGCAGCAGGCCCGGCTTTATCGGCAGCCAGCAGCCCTACCCTGCACGTGCCTTTCAGGGGCAACTCGGCAAAACCCGGACCTTGACCCGTGACATTCCCGGCAAATGGCTTCAAGACTTCCACAGAGCCACGGCCTCGTTTCCAGCTCACCTGTTCTTCGCGGATCTTTCCCAGGCACGAAATTTCGGGAGCAGGCATGTGCTCTTCCAGCAACTTGACAAATCGGTCGCTGGGTTCGGCCAGATCATCCACTTTCTTGCCTTTGGTGGCGGGGCCGATCTTCAGATCCTGAGCGAGGCCATAAGGCTTATACCCGATCAGCTCCGTCACCCAAACCATACGCCAAAAAGTCCGAAAAGCGAGCAGGTGAATCTCATTGGCATCCACCCCCCGGCGGTGGGACATCAGGAGGTGGACGTCATCGCCCACGGAAAAAACGCGAAAGTTGCGGATGAGCAGGTTCCCGCAGGCCTCCTTTAGACTGGCGCGGGCCACCCCTTCGAAGAGGGTAGTTGGTGCAGTGTGCCCTACTCTGCCGCCGGCATCGGCCTTGATCACCTGCGTGATGAAAGCATCGTTGGGGGTTTT
>CAYQWO010000476.1:0-3485 GCA_964421095.1 uncultured Syntrophaceae bacterium | reverse complement strand
CGAGGGCCGCGTATGCCCGTCCGTACTTCGGATCCAGTTCCGCGGCCTTCTTGAATTGGACGATCGCGGCGCGGAAATCCTCCGGTGTCTGCCGGAGGTAATGCTGCCAGCCCTTCAGGAACTCGTCGTAGGCCTGCGCATTTGCGGTTCCTCTGCGCGCAACGCGCTCTCGGTCATCTTTGGTCAATTCCACGGCCAGGGCGCTGACCACATTGCGCGTGACTTTGTCCTGAAAAGCGAAAATGTTCTTCAGGTCTCCGTCGTAACGATCCGCCCACACGTGACCGCCGGTCGTTGCATCGATGAGCTGCGCGTTGACCCGTACCTCGGCACCGATGCGACGCACGCTCCCCTCCAGCACGTAGCGTACGCCCAGCGTCTTGGCCACCTCGCGAATGTCCGTTGCTTTGCCCTTGTACACAAACGTCGAATTCCGCGCGATGACAAACAGTCCGGCGACCTTGGACAGGTCAGTGATTAGGTCCTCGGTCATTCCGTCGCTGAAATATTCCTGATCCGGGTCTTTACTCAAATTGACAAAAGGCAGCACGGCAATGGATGGCTTATCAGGAAGAGGGAAAGCCATCTTTTCTTTGGAGGCTACCTCCACCGGAGGGGGAGTAGGCCGCAGGTAGAAGCGCCAGAGCGCAACTGCAGCGACTATCACAATGAGGACAATCCCTAAAGAGACCGCTACCCGCTGCCATTGTCCTCGCTTCGCCTTTTTCTCTGCCGCTACCTCGGGGACTTTAACTCCTGGTTCCATCAAGACCCGATACATCTTCACCGGCTCCTTGATGTTCTTTACCACCTGCTCCCCAACATACTCATAGCTAAAGGCCAATTTATTCTTGATATGTTCATGGACCGTCCCCGAAATACAGATCCCTCCCCCGTCCGCCAAACTCTGCACTCGGGCCGCTATGTTCACTCCATCCCCATAAATGGTATCTTCTTCCTCAATCACATCCCCCAGATTGATGCCAATCCGAAACTGCATCCGCCTCTCTTCAGGAAGCTCGGCAACCCGAATTTTGAGGTCCTTCTGGATCTCTACCCCGCACTTCACTGCATCCACCACACTGGCAAACTCCACGAGCAAGCTGTCTCCGGCCGTACTTACCACCCGACCCGAATACTGCCGGATGAGATAAATCATCACCTCTTTGCAGGAATACAGGGTTTGGAGAGTCCCTTCCTCATCCTCACCCATCAGGCGGCTGTAACCCTTGACATCCGCACTCAGGATGGCCGTGAGCTTACGCTTAAATTTTTCTGCGGTCATGCCGTCCCCCCATAAAGCTTCATGAAAGGAAGGAAAGAGGAGATTGATTAATTAAAATCTTTTTATAAACCGGTCAGCTTCTTTTTTGCTGAGGATCCTGAGAATGATAATTTTCATCCCCTGAATCTCAAAGAAGACCCGAAACTTATCGATTCTTAATCGATAAAAGACCCTCTTTTTACCTTTGATCTTCTTAATTAATTTTCCTCTTGGAAAAGGGTTCTCTTCAAGGATCTTCAAATCTGAAAGGGCTTTGGTCATGGGCCCCATTTCCAAACCATCTAAGTCCCTTGAAGCCGCTGGTGAAAGCTCGATTCTGAACCTATCCATGCTTCGACTTTCTCTTCTTTAAATATTCATCAATGCCTATGCCTCCAAGTTTCAAATATTCTTCTCTGGCCTTCTCCAGGGCAGCCAGAAACTTGGGATTATTTTCAAGCAGGTAATCCTCAAAATCTTCCTCGGAGATTCTCTTGATGATGGCCGTTGGCTTTCCTCTGGAGGTTACGATTACCTCCTCCTTTTCAGCCAATTTCAAGATCTCTGAGGTTTTATTCTTCAGCTCTCGCACATTTGCAAATCTCATCGTTTTTCTCCTTGTAGCTATATTCGTAGCTACATTATAATCATATTTTTTGCCCCTGTCAAATCTTGGCACTTCCTCACTTCAGCCCGGCCTTGCGCAGGGCAATCAAAACAAAATCCCTGTTGGCCTCCCTCTTATATGGCCATGTCTTTGCGGCGTACTCCAACGAAAACTTGGGATCAATCCTGAGCACTTCCGCAACCTCGGCGCGTGCATCGCTCTCACGGCCCAATGATGTGTAAGCCACGACCAAGGCGATTCGGCCTATCAGATCATCGGGGTTCTTGGGAAACGCCTTCTTGCAAATGCCGATGGCTTTCTCAAACTCTCCTATGAAGGTATAGGAGAGGGCCAATTGAGAGAGATAAGCGGCCTGCGGTATGGGATTCAGGCGGATTGCCCTTTCAAACATCGGAACTGCGTCTTCGACCCTACCTGCAAACCTTAGAATGATCCCCAAAGCGAATACGGCGTCCGCCGCATTGGGAGCGAGGGAGACGGCCCCTTCGCACTCTTCAATAGCCTTATCATGCTCCCTCTTGAGCAGATAGATCCAGGCCAAAACCACGCGGGCCTGGAAATCGGAGTCGTCTAGGGAAAGCGCCTTCTTTGCCGACTCAAAAGCTCTTACCATAGATTCTCTAGGAGAGGCGCTCCAGTTAAAAATTACATCCGCGATATGGGATTTGCCTAGAATGGCATGTGGGCTTGAATACTTGGAGTCCAGGGCGATCGCCTCCTCAGCCCTCTGTCTCGCCATAAGGTTTGCGTCTTTGTTCATGCGAAGAACATACTCACTGGCCTCCATGCACTTCAAGTAAGCATCGAGGTTTTCCGTGCCTTTTCCGCGCAGGATCGCCTGCTCTCCCTGCGTCAGCTTCACCTGCAACGCCATTATGATTTTCTTTGTGATGTCGTCTTCTATCGCAAAGAGGTCTTTCGGATCCCGATCGTAGCGCTCTGCCCAAAGGTGATGTCCCGTGAGTGCATCAATCAACTGGGCGGTGATTCGAACACGGTCGCCAGACCTCTGAACGCTTCCCTCCAGCACGTAGCGCACACCGAGATCCTCGGCCACCTGTCTCACCATGACTGGCTTGCCCTTGTAAGTGAACGAGGAGTTGCGGGCGATGACGAAGAGGGCACTGATCTTGGAGAGACCGGTTATAATGTTCTCGGTGATACCATCGCTAAAGAATTCCTGCTTTGGGTCCCCGCTCATATTGGCGAATGGGAGTACAGCAATGGAAGGCACATCTGGCAAGGGGAAAGCCATTTTTTCTTTGGAAGCCACCTCTCTGGGCGGTGGCGGGGAACGGAGGACGAACTGCCAGAGCACCAAGGCCGCGACACCGACCACAATGACCCCAATCGCCAAAGTGGCCCGTGAAAACATCTTCTTGCCAGGTTTTCTCTTCCCCCGCACCTGAGAGGGGGTAGCCTCAGGCTCGATCCGGGCCCGGTAAACCCGCACCGGCTTGGCAATGTTCTTGACCGCATGCTCCCCCAGGTAGTCGTACCTCAAGGGCAGCTTGTTCTCGATCTGCTCATACGCACTCCCCGAAATACAGATCCCTCCTGCCTCGGCCAAACTCTCCAACCGGGCCGCGATGT
>CAYQWO010000475.1:0-3505 GCA_964421095.1 uncultured Syntrophaceae bacterium | reverse complement strand
GAGCAGCTCTGCCGGGATGTGAAGATAACCTCTATCTATGAAGGGACCAATGGGATTCAGGCCATGGACTTGGTGGGCAGAAAGCTTTCCCTGAAGAAAGGCGCCCTGGTTATGGGCTGGATGAAAGAGGTCAACGAGTTCATCGAGAAACACAGAGCTCATCCCACCCTGGGTTCTTTCATGGCCCAGCTGGAGCAGGCTAAGAATACCCTCGTCAACGCGAGCATGCATTTCGCCAAGACTGCCGCCAGCGGAGATCCGCTCTACCCGATGCTCCATGCCTGTCCGTACTTGGAGATGTTCGGGGAGGTGGAACTGGCCTACCTGCTTTTGGACCAGGCCATCATTGCCAAGGACAAACTCCAAGCCATCTTTGAGAAGGCAGGAGCGGCCACGCCCGAAGCCCAGGCCAAGGTGATTGAGGATCAGGCTGAGGCGGCATTCTACAGCGGCAAGATTCATGCGGCCGAATTCTTCGTCACCAATATTCTTCCGCAGGTTCAGTCGAGGGCTACGACCATCCTCGGAGGAAACCGGAGCGCTCTGGCCATTCCCGAGGCAGCATTTTAATAAAAGCGCCGAATTCGGGGATTGAGGAATTCAGGGATTCGGGAATTAGGAAATTAATCCGTAGTTCCTAAATTCGCAATTACTTTATTTTTCAGGAGGTGGTCCAAGGAGATCACCTCTTTTTTTGTCAACAAAAAAGCTCATACCAGGGTAGAATAATAGACCTTTTTAAACCTTGGGGATTTTAGACAATTTGGGCATTTAACTGGATATCCGGGAGTTCATACTATGAAGCTCATGATTTTTTTATTCCTGACGACCCTTTTCTGGGGAGTCGCGGCCATCTTTGACAAATTAGCCCTGGGCAAGGTCGCCCCATTATCCGGCCTGATGGTGCGACAGTTCATTTTAACCGGAATTTTGCTCCTGTTGGGGGTCGGGAGCGGTCGATTGGGAGGAGTCCTGGCCCTGGAGTGGCGCTCGGTGCTCTTTTTCGGGTTAAGTGGAATCTGCGGAGGAATCGCCGGGCTCTGGACTTATTATCATGCCCTCCGCCTGGGCGGGGCGTCCTTGGTTGTGCCCATTACGGCTACCTATCCCTTGATCACTGCTCTGCTGAGCTGGGCCATTCTACAGGAAAGTCTCACGTTCCCGCGCATCATCGGGACGGCCTTCATTGTTTTGGGGGTGTGGTTGGTGAAATGAAAACGGGGCCAGCGATCTTTTGGGTGTACCGGCACTTGGGGTACTTACTGCAGGCGATGAACGGCCCAAAGCGCCCTTTACGATAAACCAGGGGGGCGCCGCATTTCTCGCACTTTTCACCCGTGGGGACTGGCTTTGCCCGTTCAGCCCCCCTTACCTTTGATGGAGCGATTTTTTTGGTATTTTTGCAATCGGGGTAGTTGGAACAGGCCAGAAATTTTCCGAAGCGGCCAGTTTTGATGACCATCGCTCCCCCGCATTTTTCGCAGGTCTCTGAACTCACTTCGTCTTGGGCCACCTCGAGCTGCCCCTCTCCGTTGACCACCATCCTTTTGGTGTTCCGGCATTTGGGGTAGTTGGAACAGGCCAGAAATTTTCCGAAGCGGCCACTTTTTACGACCATGGGGGCGCCGCATTTTTCGCAGGTCTCCTGGCCGACCTTTTCTTCCAGGATCTCGATCTCCCCGGCTCCATTGCGCTGGAATTCTTTGGTGTTTTTGCATTCAGGGTAATTGGAGCAGGCCAAAAACTGGCCGTGTCGCCCGAGCTTGATCACCATGGGAGCGCCACATTTTTCACATATTCGGTCTGTAGGCACCCCTTTGCCCTTGATATCCTGCATTTGAACCCTGGCCTTCTCCAGGTCTTTTTGAAAGGGGTCGTAAAAATCTTCCAGCGCCTGCCCCCAGGGTAAACGCCCTTCCTCCACCTTGTCCAGTTCATCCTCCATCTGAGCAGTGAATTGCACGTCGAGGATGTCAGGGAAATTCTCCACCAGCAAATCAGTGACCAAACACCCCAATTCTGTGGGGTACAGCCGGCCCTTTTCCTTGGCCACGTATGCTCTTTCCTGGATATTGTCGAGAATAGAGGCATAGGTGGAAGGCCGCCCAATTCCTTTTTCCTCGAGTTCTTTGATGAGCGTGGCTTCTGTGTAACGAGGGGGCGGTTGAGTGAAATGTTGTTCGGGCGTCAGGTTGAGCAGCTGCAAAACTTCACCCACCGTCAATTCCGGGATCCTTCCTTCCTGGTCTTCCCCTTCCGTATTCTCATCCGCAGTCTCGATGTATAGGGACATGAAGCCCGGGAATAGGAGGATAGAGCCGGTGGCCCGAAAGAGATATTTGCCAGCTGCGATTTCCACCAAAGTCTGATCGTAGACCGCTGGGTTCATCTGGCAAGCGACAAAGCGGTTCCAGATGAGCTCGTAGAGCGCAAACTGGTCCTCGTTGAGGTAGGGTTTTACGACCGTCGGCTCATACTTCATGGAAGTCGGCCGGATGCATTCATGCGCCTCCTGGGCGCTCTTGCGGCTCTTGTAAGTACTCGGCTTCTCCGGCAGATAATCAGCTCCAAATTTCTCGGCGATGAACTGGCGCACTTCCTCTAAGGCCTCGGGGGAAATACGCACGGAGTCGGTGCGCATGTAGGTGATCAACCCCACCGGTCCTTCTTTTCCCAATTCAACGCCTTCGTAAAGCCTCTGGGCCAGGCCCATGGTTTTCTTGGCCGGAAAGCGCAATTTTCTCCAACCTTCTTGCTGGAGTTGGCTGGTGATGAAGGGTGGATAAGGATATTTCCGGCGTTCTTTTTTCTGGATCTCCTTCACGGAGAAAGGGAGAGCGGCCAGATCCTGCAGGATGGCCTGGGCTTCTTTCGCGTTCTTGATCTCGGCCTTCTGGGAATCGATCCTGGCCAGGGTCGCTTTAAAAGAAGGAGGTGCGCTGGCTTCGAGAAAGGCGTCGATGGTCCAGTACTCCTCGGCCACAAAAGACTGGATTTCTTTCTCCCGCTCGCAAAGCAGGCGAACGGCCACGGACTGGACGCGGCCGGCGCTGAGCCCGCGGCGGACTTTTTCCCACAGGAGCGGGCTGATCAAATACCCCACCAACCGGTCGAGGATCCGCCGGGCCTGCTGAGCTTCGAATTTATCCCGGTTCAGGCGGTCGGGGTGGAGCATGGCTTCCCGGACGCTGCGGGCGGTGATCTCGTTGAACAAGACCCGATGAACCGTTTCCGGTCGCCGGCTTAACTCCTCGACGATGTGCCACGCAATGGCCTCCCCTTCGCGGTCCGGGTCAGTCGCCAGGTAAATCGATTTTGCTTTCTCGGCGGCCTTTTTGATTTCCTTCAGAACCTTACCCTTGCCCTTGATGACCTGATATTCGGGGGAAAAGCCATCCTCAATGTCAACTCCCAGACGGCTCTCGGGAAGGTCTTTGACATGCCCCACCGATGCCTTGATGATATAATCATCTTTCAGGTAATTGGAGATCGTCCGGGCTTTGGC
>CAYQWO010000474.1:0-3530 GCA_964421095.1 uncultured Syntrophaceae bacterium | reverse complement strand
GCCCAGAAGCCTTAAAACTACTGGCTGAGGAGCCCTTTGATCTGGCCATCGTGGACCTGAAGATGCCCGGCATGGATGGCCTGGAGGTCCTCCAGGCCATCAAACGGGATTACCCACATGTACCTGTAATCATGATTACCGGGTACGCCACCGTAGAGTCGGCCGTGGAAGCCATGAAATCCGGCGCCCTCGATTATCTGCCCAAACCGTTCACCCCCGACGAAGTGGCGGTGGTCGTCAAGAAGGCTCTGGAAGCCCGGTCCATGCTGCTGGAAAACCTCTACCTGCGGGGGGAAATCCAGGCGAAGTACCGTTTCGCGAATATCATCGGTAACAGCAAGAAAATGCAGGAAATCTACCGCCTCATCGCCAAAGTCGCTCCGACAAACAGTACGGTACTCATTACGGGCGAGAGCGGAACGGGCAAAGAACTTGTCGCCCGGGCCATCCACTTCAACAGCCAGAGGAAAGATCGGCCATTCGTTCCGGTCGATTGCGCCGTGCTCTCCGAGAACCTTCTGGAAAGTGAGCTCTTCGGCCACATCAAGGGTTCCTTCACCGGGGCCATCGTCACCAAGCCCGGTCTTTTCGAAGTCGCCGATGGCGGTTCTATTTTTTTGGACGAGATCGGAAATATCAGCCTGGCCATGCAAGGCAAACTGTTGCGGTTCATCCAGGAGAGGGAATTCACCCCAGTGGGCGGGACCAAACTGAAAAAAGTGGATGTGCGGCTAATTGCGGCAACGAACAGGGACCTACAAGAAAAGATAAAAGAGGGGACCTTCCGCGAGGATCTGTTCTACCGCTTGAACATCGTCCCCATCTCCCTTCCCCCCCTGCGGGAGAGGAAGGAAGATATTCCCCTGCTGACCATCCATTTCCTTAAAAAATATTGTCAGGAAATGGGCAAGAATCCCAAAGCCTTTTCCCCAGCGGCCATGGATCTTCTCATGCGCTATTCCTGGCCGGGAAATATACGAGAGCTGGAAAATATCGTAGAACGGGCCTTGGTCATGACCGAAGAGGAGACCATCCTGCCCAAGCACCTTCCCCTTCCTCTACAAGAAATGCCGGAAGCAATCGCTTTCTCTGTGCCCAAGACAAGTGAAGAATTGAGGGAGCTGAAAAGGCATCTTCGGGACAGGGCCGTGGAAGACGTCGAGAGGCTTTTCGTCCTCGATGCCCTTACCCGGAACGACTGGAATGTTACTCGTTCCGCCAAAGACGTAGGTATGCTCCGACCGAACTTCCAGGCGCTCATGCGCAAACACAGCATCCGGTCAGCGGAACGGGAAGATTGATCCTCCCCTTGCCTGCCTCAAAAAGATATACGCTGCATAAATTTTTAAATTATTGAAATTCTTAAATTAATTTTTTTACTGCATATCCAATCCAGGCATTTCTAAAAAGAGCTCGGTCCGCCAAATCTCCCACCAATAAAAATTATTTAATTAAAACAAAATCTTATATGAAAAATGCGTTATCCCGAGCGATTGGCACGTTGGTTGCTAATTTGGAAAGCAAAAAGGTGGATGTGTTCGAATGATTTTGGACGGAGGGAAGTCAAATGGATGAGGGAATTGTCCTAATTGCCAGCAGTGATGAGCCTCTCGCAGAATATCTTTACCATCAACTAATTGACCTCGGCTGGACGGTGTCTGGCGCCACCCTGCTAAGCGACCTCCTACGCAAGGTAAGAGAGGGGGAAGTGGATATCCTCCTCTTAGATAGTCATGTGGAAGGAATTCCCTCCTACGACCTCATCCCCCTGATTAAGAAGATTAATTCCCGACTCCCCATCATCGCCCTATCAGAAGACTCATCCCTGGAAATGTCCAAGAGGGTTCGTCTCGAAGGAGTCTTTTTCTTAGCTATGAAACCCATCGACCCAGAAGAAATTCGCGCGGCCGTTGGGGATGCCATAAGAATGATTAGCGAAACGACAAAAAGGAGGAACAATAAAATGGCCAAGGTGATCGAATTCCGCCCTGCGGGAGAAATCGACCTCTCCAAGGTTCGGGAAATCTGCGGGGAGCATGCCAGGAAAAGAGGAGACCTGCTCATCGTTCTGCAAAAGGTTCAAGGCATTTTCGGATACGTTCCTAAGCCGACAATCGAAGTCGTGGCCGAAGTTCTTGGCGTAACGACAAGTGAAATCTTCGGGGTTCTCACTTTTTACAACCGATTCCATCTTTCCCCAAGAGGAAAACATACTATCCGGGCTTGTCGGGGAACGGCCTGTCATTTCAAGGGATCTCCTTCGATCATTGAGTCCATCAAAAGCCATCTCGGCTTGAAACCGGGGAAGGATACAACAGAGGACTTCCTCTTTAGCCTGGAAGAGGTGGCCTGCCTGGGAGCCTGTGGTATTGCTCCCGTCATGACGATCGATGAAGAAACCTTCGGAAACCGCACGCCGGCGTTGGCTCTGGAAGCTATCGCCCGGTACGAAGGTGTCGAAAAAGTGGCCGAAGAAATACCTGCGGAAGTAGCCGAAGAGAAGAAAGCAGCTTGACAACGACCATTACACTTTGAGCCGGAAAGCCGGACCTCTGGCCTCTCCGGCACCATAAAGGAGGATATCATGGCCAAGATCGAAAAAATAGGAGGATACGCAGCGGATTGTTACCTCTACGAAGGTCCGGGGATCCGCCTGATGGAAGCCAATAAGTACCAGGAGTTCCTCTCCCGGCAGCGACGGGAAGTGTTGGGCCGGTGTGGGAAAGTGAACCCTGACGATATTGATGCCTATGCTGCTAGTGGGGGGTTCGTGGCCTTGAAGATGGCGGTCACCGCCATGATCCCCGAAAAGGTAGTGGAGCAAATCAAGAGAGCAGAGCTCAGGGATCGAAGCCCGAAGGCTCGGAATACCGGACTGGATTGGGAAGCGTACCGCCGCGTCCAACATCTTCCGCACTACGTGGTCTCCACCCGCTTGGGAGGATCCTCAGAGGCCTGGATGGAGCGAACCTTGCTGGAAAGCGACCCCTTTGCCCTGATCGAAGGGATGGCCATTACCGCCTATGCCCTCGGGGGGGTGAGCAAGGGGATTATTTATATCCCGCCAGCCTACAAGCCCCTGGCCTTCCGCCGCATGACCCGGGCGATCAACGCCGCGGAAGCCCGCCGCTACCTCGGCCGCAATATCATGGGTACTTCCTTCAGTTTCGACGTGGAGATCCGCGAGACAGTAGGCGAAGACTCTCTGCCCAAGGAGCACAACCCCTTCATCTGCGGGGAGTGTACCCGCGCTCTTTTCGATGTCGAGGGGACGGCAAAATATGAAAACTTCAAGAACGTCGAGGTCTGGCCCAAACCTTTCTACGTAAACAACGTGGAGACCTACATGAATATTCCCCTGATCATCAGCAAAGGGGCCGACTGGTTCGCCTCCTTGGGCACAAAGAATGCCACCGGTACGAAAATCTTTGCCCTCACCGGCAAAACCAGCCATCCCTGCTTGGTCGAAGCTCCCATCGGCTCCACCCTCGCAGATTTGATGAAGATGGCGGATGTAGGGGGGGGAGGGG
>CAYQWO010000473.1:0-3544 GCA_964421095.1 uncultured Syntrophaceae bacterium | reverse complement strand
TATCCCGGTCTTGAGATTGGATGCGGGGATCATATTTTCCTCCTTTAAGGTTTTAGGGCATTTTCAAAATCGAGCCACAAAGGGCGCGGAGAAGTAACCAATTTGCAGCCAGCCAGTTAGGGCACACCCCCTATGAGCTTTCGAATTCGAACCATTTTATACATGACGACATTAATATGAACAGGGCACATCATTCCCGCGAAATTTTCCATGCCCCGCTTGGAGGCGTGGCACCCACGAATGGATGAAAATCCCCCCTCGCCCCCCTTTAGCAAAGGGGGGTTGGGGGGATTTCAAGGCTATTTTCTAACGAAGCGGGAATCCAGAGAGACATTGGATTCCGGGTCAAGCCCGGAATGACAAACAGCAGAAAATTTATGTCGTCGCGTATAGTATATCAAATCCTAAATTTTGGTCAAATTGGCGAAATGGGCAGGGGATTGACCAGGGAATTTATTTCTGGTAAGTAGTGAGTCACTCCTGGTTGAAAATGTTTATACAGGCAGTACGGAAGGAGCAAAGGAAATGAAGATCAAGAGGATGATCAAGAGCCGCAAAGTAGAGGGTCTTATGGAAGAACATTTTGGGGAAGTTTTCCGGCAGGTGCTGTTTTCTCCTGCGGAGACTGGCAACAACTTCTTAAAAATGGCATACATCGATGTCCCGGCTGGAGCCAAAGGAACGGCCCACATTCACCTTGGGGAGGAAGTAGTGTTTACGCTGAAGGGCAAAGCCACCCTGCGCATCGACGGGCAGGATTACCTCCTGGAAGAAGGATCGGCGTTTCTGATCCCCCCCGATGCGGAACATCCCGCTACCGTGCAGCTGGGTGAGAATTGGGTTGCCGTGGCTGCCTATTGCGATGAATGTCCCGTCTTGAAGAAAGCCCGGGGGAAGGAAGGCGTTGATTACCCGGTGGCGACGGCCAAATAAAAGAGGAAAAGAGAGAAAGCCATGAAAGCAGCATATTATCAAGGAAACAGAACCATCAAAGTCGGAGAGTCTATCCCGCGCCAGCCTGGATCAGACGAGGTCCGCATCAATGTGGCCTATTGCGGGGTTTGCGGCACCGATCTGCATATTTTCAAGGGCGGTATGGATAAGCGCGTGTCCATCCCCCAAGTCATCGGCCATGAAATGTCGGGTGAGATCGCCGAGGTCGGGGCAAATGTCAAAGGATGGTCGGTGGGAGAACGGGTAGTGGTACGCCCCCTCCATCCCTGTGGAAACTGCCCGGCGTGCCGGGCTGGACATTCCCACATCTGCTACAACCTCAAATTCCTGGGAATTGATACCCCGGGCGCTTTTCAGGGCTCCTGGACAGTTCCCGCCCATACCCTGCATCGGTTGCCCCCGAGCCTTCCTTTCGATCAGGCGGCCCTGATCGAGCCGGTGGCGGTGGCCTGCCACGATGTCCGGCTGGGTGAGGTGAAATCCGGGGAAGAAGTCATCGTCATTGGCGGCGGTCCCATCGGCCTGCTGATTGCCCTGGTGGCCGCCTCCCTCCAGGCCCGGGTGTTGGTTTCAGAGGTGAATTCATTCCGGCTGAACTTGGCGCGGGAGCTTGGCCTGGAAGCCGTCAGCCCAAAGGAGGTCGACCTGGCTGAACTCGCCGGAAAACGGACTGGCGGGGCCGGGGCCGACGTAGTTTTCGAGGTGTCCGGGTCTGCCGCCGGCGCCGCCACAATGACCCAGGTAGTCCGCAGCCGGGGGCGGATTGTTGTTGTGGCCATTTTCGGAGAAGCGCCCAGGGTGGACCTTTTCCGTTTCTTCTGGCGCGAGTTGCGCCTGTGCGGCGCGCGGGTGTACGAGCCTGAAGACTTCGATAAGGCCATTGCTTTAGCGGCCAGTGGCGCCTTACCGTTAGAGCGTTTGATCAGCGCCAAGCGGCCTTTGAAGCATCTGCAAAAGGCCTTTGAACAGATCGAGGCCAGTACAGATCTGATGAAGGTGTTGATTGATACCCGGGGGGAGTAACCGATTACTCGAATTTATGCCTGATAATGGCTCCTCTATGCGCCGATTCCGCCAGACGCGCGTATAGCGCCAGGTAACCCTTCTTAAACTTTGGCTCCGGCCGCTTCCACCTGGTTAGCCGTTTCTTGATCTCTTCGTCGCCAACGTGCAGATGCAGTTTGCGGCTCGGAATGTCGATGGTGATCTGATCGCCGTCCTGGACGACGGCCAGAGGGCCGCCCTCGGCCGCCTCCGGCGAAATGTGGCCGACAAAACAGCCGTTGTTCGTCCCGGAGAAGCGGCCATCCGTTACCAGGGCGGTCTTGAGAGCCAGACCTCGGCCGTAGAGGAGTTTCATCGCAATATACATCTCCCGCATGCCCGGCCCCCCTTTCGGGCCCTCGTAGCGGATCACGACCACTTCCCCCTCAACGACCCTGCCCTCCAGAATCGCTTGGTTGGCTGCCTCCTCGGAATCGAAGCAGTGTGCCCTGCCCGTGAACTTGTGCATCTCAGGTTTAATGGCCGCTGGCTTGGTGATCGCCGAATCCGGCGCCAGATTTCCCCGCAAAACCGCAAGGCCGCCTCCCGTGCTCCACGGATGGCCCATGCTCCTGATGAGGCCGCTGTTGAGGATCTGAGCCCTGGCGACGTTCTCGGCCACCGTTTTCCCGCTGACCGTCAGAGCGTCCCCGTGCAGCAGGGGCAGAATTTCCTTCATGACTGCCGGCACCCCGCCAGCATCATGAAAATCCGGAACATTCGGCGCCGCAGCCGGGTTCATCCTGGCAATGTGCGGCGTGGTGCGGCTGAGTTCTTCAAAGGTATCCACGGTGAGATCGACGTCTGCCTCGTAGGCCAGGGCCAGCATATGCAGAATTGCGTTGGTTGAGCCGCCGATGGCCGCATTGAGGCGGATCGCGTTTTCAATCCCCTGGCGATTGATGATCTGGCGGGACCGGATCCCCTGCTGCACCAATTGGACAATCTGGCGCCCGGAATCCTGGGCAGCTCGTAGGCGGTCGGCCTTGGTGGCCGGGATGGTCGCGCTGCCCGGCAGGCTGAGGCCGAGGGCTTCCGCCAGGCAGCACATGGTATTGGCCGTGCCCAGGAAAGAACAGGAGCCGCAACCGGGTCCGGCGCAATTTTCCAGCTTGCGGTATGTCTGCTCATCGATTTTCCCGGACTTTAGCATGCCCAGTCCTTCGGTGAGCGAGGTCATATCGGCAGCCCGCCCATCAAATTCACAGCCGCCTTCCATAGGCCCCCCGGCAACGAGAATCGACGGGATGTCCAGCCGGGCCGCCGCCATCAACATGCCGGGGACGATCTTGTCGCAGGAGCCCAAAAGCACCACGGCATCCAGGCGATGGGCCTCAATCATCATCTCCACGTCATTGGCGATCAGGTCGCGGGTCGGCAGGATGTAATGCATCCCATCGTGTCCCTGGGCAATTCCGTCGCAGGCGGCGATCACTCCAAACTCCACCGGTGTCCCGCCCGCCTGCCGGACACCCTGCTTGACATAATCGGCTACCAGGTTTAGGTTGTAATGCCCGGGCACGACCCGATTCCACGAATTGGCGAT
>CAYQWO010000472.1:0-3552 GCA_964421095.1 uncultured Syntrophaceae bacterium | reverse complement strand
GATTTCCACCTGGGCAATCGTGGAGGAAGGGGAAACATTCGTAAACAAAGTGGGAGGATGGAAGTATCCCTCTTTGGGACACGCCCATGAAGGCTGCCATAGGGTTCCTCCTTCCTCTACGCCTTTTTGTACCAGGTCCTGGATGGTTTTGAGCTGGACTGGGCCCGCAATGGCGCCGATGTCAGTGCATTTGTCCAGAGGGTTCCCTATCCTCAATTTCTCCATCCGGGCTCGAATTTTCGTAATCAATCGCTCGGCGATGCTTTCTTGAACCAGAAGTCTCGATCCCGCGCAACACACTTGCCCCTGGTTAAACCAAATGGCGTCGACAACGCCTTCAACCACACTATCCAGGTCTGCTCCTTCAAATACAATGAACGGAGATTTGCCGCCCAGTTCCAGGGACAACTTTTTTCCGGTCCCAGCGGTGGCTCTGCGTAGGATACGCCCCACTTCAGTGGAGCCGGTAAACGCGATTTTCTGAATATCCGGGTGCTGTACGATGAGCTCTCCGATTTGTGCGGGACCGGTCACAATGTTGACCACCCCAGGCGGCAGACCAATATGTTGACACATTTCCGCGAACAACAGCGCGGTAATGGGGGTAAAGCTGGCGGGCTTGAGGACAACGGTATTTCCCATTGCCAGGGCCGGGGCGATTTTCCAAGCCATCATTAACAAGGGGAAATTCCAGGGAATAATCTGCCCCACAACTCCGATTTCCTTGTAATCCTTTAACGTGGTTTCCCTTAAATGTGCCCACCCGGCATGGTGGTAGAAGTGGCGTACGACCAGGGGAACATCAATATCCCGTGTTTCTCGAATCGGTTTGCCGTTATCCAGGGACTCCAGCACCGCGAATAACCGGGAGTGCTTTTGAATCTGCCGGGCGATGGCGTACAAATACCGTGCACGACCATGAGGACCTAACTCCACCCATTTGGACAAAGCGTTTCGGGCTGCGATAACGGCCTGATCCACATCCTCTTTCCCAGCCTTGGCAATTTTGGCTAAAACTTCTTTATTTGCGGGATTGATGCTATCAAAATATTTACCCGTTTTTGGGGCTTGCCATTCTCCCCCAATGAAGAGTTGAAACTGGTGATCGTGTGATTTCAGCCATTCATCTGCGGCGTCTCGACTTTCCGGTGCGGGTCCGTATTCCATAGTTTCATAGATACTTTCAATATTCATAAAGGATCTCCTCTGATTTATCCCATGGGATGCCTGTAGGAAGCGGAATATCTTCCAGTGACATAATGTTCCAGTTGCCTTTCAATATCTCCAAGAAGGCCGCTTGCTCCAAATCGGAAAAGAGCAGGAGATAACCACTCAGGATTCAGTTCTTCCTTCATTAAAATCAGCCATTCCAGGGCTTGTTTGGCTTTGCTAATGCCGCCGGCCGGTTTGAACCCGACTTTGTATCCAGTCTGTTCGTAATATTCCCGAATGGCCCGCACCATCACCAGGCTCACGGGCAAGGTGGCATTCACGCTTTCCTTGCCAGTACTGGTCTTAATAAAGTCCGCTCCGGCCATCATGCAGACCTGGCTGGCTTTGGCCACATTGGCCAGGGTAGCTAACTCGCCCGTGGCCAGGATCGTCTTCATATGGGCCTCTCCACAGGCCTTTCGGCATGCGGACACTTCATCGTACAAGGCTCCCCAATTCCCGGTTAAGACATGACTTCGGCTAATCACAATGTCAATCTCCGAAGCACCTGCCTTTACGGAGGCTCGAATTTGATTCAATTTGTGCTCCAGGGAAATTTGTCCGGCGGGGAATCCAGCGGAGACGGCCGCGATGGGAATGTCGGTTCCTTTCAAACCGGAAACCGCCACTTCGATTAAATTGTGATAGACACAGACCGCTGCGACCCGTAGATTCAGTTTTCCAACTCCCAGGCTATCCAGCAAATCTTGACGAACCGGTTGCCGGGCTTTGGCGCACAACCTGAGTACATTTCCAGGTGTATCATCGCCCGCCAGGGTCGTTAAATCTATGCAGGAGATCGCCCGCAATAACCAGGCAGCCTGCCACTGCTTTTTGACGGAACGACGTTTACCAAGGGTTGCGGCTCGTCTTTCCACGGCGCTGCGATTTACCCGGATCGCATTGATTACATCCAATTCCAGAGGAATCCCCGGATTCCTTTCATGAGACCGTGATTCCGGTTTTCCCTCACGTTTCCCTAGATTCGCTTTTTTCTTCGTTGTCATTGGTAGAATTCTTCTTTATTCTCCTAATTAGATTGGTTCTCTATCCATCAAGGGGACTGAAGGGGTTGAGGGGATTCCCTTTGTCACGGCTTCGCTGCAAAGGAATAGTGCGGTATGACCATCCAATATTTTGGAGGCCAGTAGGAGATCCAGGCCTTGCCGATGATGTTTTCCCGGGGCAGCATCCACCCGCTGTGGGAATCACTGGAGTAGGGGCGGTTGTCTCCCAGGACGAAGTATTCGTCCGGGCCTATGGTCACCGGACCCCAAGAGTATGTGCCAGCATTGGGTAAATGAGGCTCCTCCAGCAAATGGCCGTTGATGAAAACCCGCCCCTGTTTGATCTCCAGGTTCTCGCCAGGGAGCCCGATGATCCGTTTGATAAACTGACGGTTGGGATCTCGGGGGAAGTCAAAAACAATGACGTCACCGCGCTGAGGAGGGTGGAACCAATAGGCGACTTTGCTGATGATCAAGTATTGGCCGTCGTGCATATTTGGCTCCATGCTGGCCCCCTCAATGCGAAAGTTCTGAATGAAGGCGCGGATCAAAAAGAAAATGAGCAGGGTGAGGACCACTGTTTCGATGGTCTCGCGCAGGATGGATTTGACACCCTGCCATCTGCTGGTAGAATCGTCGCCTGTTTCCTCTATTGCCTGGAGTCGGGGACGTTTACCAAAGTTAGCCAAATCGTTTTGTCCTCCTTGGTCAGATTGAGTTTGTGGCTAAATTATAATACATCTCGCATTGTAAGGCAAACTTCCTGGGTCCCAATCAGATGAGAAAATCGTGAGCGGACCTGGACTGTGCTTCAGGTCTGATCCTGACGAATAGCGAACCACTATCACTTTGCTTGACATTATCAGGGACTTGGACTAAAATGGCGTTGCAGGATGCAAGATGCAGGGTGCAGGAGGCGGCTTGTATCCTGTATCTTGTATCCTGTAGCAGCCATCGTTGCGTTAGTTCAAAACAACGACTGGGAGAATCAACTATGTCAATGACCAGCGCAGAGATCAGACAGGCTTTTCTCGATTTTTTTGCCAGCAGAGATCACACCATCGTACCCAGCGACTCTCTGGTACCCAGTGACGACCCAACTTTGCTGTTCACCAACGCCGGGATGAATCAGTTCAAGAACATCTTTCTGGGCCTGGAGAAGCGGGAGTATACCCGGGCGGCGGATACCCAGAAATGTATGCGGGTTAGCGGCAAGCATAATGACCTGGAAGATGTGGGACCGTCTCCTTACCACCATACCTTCTT
The DNA here is from genome assembly GCA_964421095.1 of uncultured Syntrophaceae bacterium. GTDB lineage: Bacteria > Desulfobacterota > SM23-61 > SM23-61 > SM23-61 > CAYQWO01. The sequence continues at coordinate 67 of CAYQWO010000472.1, read as the reverse complement.
TGAAATGCTGGGCAACTGGTCTTTTGGAGACTATTACAAGAAAGAGGCGATCGCCTGGGCCTGGGAA
>CAYQWO010000471.1:0-3569 GCA_964421095.1 uncultured Syntrophaceae bacterium | reverse complement strand
TAACGGTCTGCTATAGGGAGACTTGACTTTTCGGGGAAGGTGAATGATAGTGATTCATATTCATGACTATGGGATCTCTATTGCGTAATCGACTTTTGGCAGAAAGGAGGAATGATGGAGACGATTAGAATCATGCCCTGCCTGGATATGAAAAATGGCCGGGTGGTAAAGGGGGTGCATTTTGTAGATTTGAGGGATGCGGGCGACCCCGTACAAAACGCCGCCTTTTACCAGAAAGAAGGTGCCGATGAACTGGCCATGCTGGACATCGCGGCGACCCTGGAGAACCGCAAGACTCGGTTAGATTGGGTGCGACAGGTCTCCTCGGTGATTGACATTCCCCTGACAGTCGGAGGAGGCATTAATAGCCTGGGGGATATTGAATTAGTCCTGGAAGCTGGCGCTGACAAAGTTTCAATGAACAGCGCGGCCGTCAAAGATCCTGAGCTGGTACGGATGGCTGTGCGGAAATTTGGCTCCGAAAAAATCACCGTGGCGATTGACGCCAGAAAAAATAAGGAGATGGCCTCAGGCTTTGAGCTGGTGGTCTCGGGAGGAACCAAACCTGTGGGCAAAGACGCCATCGCCTGGGCCATAAGGTGCCAGGAACTGGGGGCTGGCGTCATCTTACCGACGAGTATGGATGGAGATGGAACTCTGGCCGGCTATGATCTGGAGTTTACCAAAGCCGTATCCGACGTCGTGAGTGTGCCGGTAGTAGCGTCCGGGGGTGCGGGGAAGCTGGAGCATTTCTACGAGGGAGTGGTCAAAGGCGGCGCGCAGATTTTACTGGCGGCGTCGGTCTTTCATTTTCGTACTCTGAGCATCCGGCAGGTGAAAGAATATTTAAGGCAGAAGGGCTTAAAGGTGATCTTATAAAAAAGCAAAGGGGGGTTGTATGGGCCATAACGAGTTGGACCTCTTGATTCGGGGAAATCTTGTGCTGCCGCAGGGAATTGGGCAGGACTCGGCCGTGGGGGTAAAAGATGGAGTGATTGTTGGTTTGTATGGGCCGGTGGAAAACCCTCTCGCCAAAGAGACTATCGATGCCAGAGGGCTCTTAGTCTTTCCGGGAATTGTAGATGGCCATGTTCATTCCTACAGCATCCCCGGCGTTGAAGGGTTTGAATACTCAACACCCGCAGCCGCGGCAGGGGGAGTGACGACCTTTATCGAAATGCCTTACGATGCCGGCGCCCCCACCTGTACCCCCGAAGCTTTCCAGAAAAAGATCGAGCGGGTCCAACGCCTGGCCAGGGTCGATGTCGCGATCCTCGGTACTTTGAAGAAAGAAGGCTCCCCGGAGGTCATTGCGCCTATGGTGGAGCTGGGAGCCTGCGGGTTCAAGCTGTCGCTATTCGAGACCGACCCGGAGAGGTTTCCCCGGATCGCCGATGGAGTTTTATGGGAAATCTTGCCGCTCATTGCCGCTCATCGCGTTCCCGTCGGCTTCCATGCGGAAGATGATGAACTCATCTTTCACCTGATCCGGGAGTACCGCCAAGATAAGAAAATTTACCCGAAGGCCCACTGCGAGACGCGACCTCCGATCAGCGAGACCCTAGCCGTTTTAAAGCTTCTTGAATTGGCCCGCTGGACAGGGGTCCGCCTGCATCTTTATCACGTGAGCCACCCGCGCTCCATTGACCTGCTCCGACGGTTTCGCCAAGATGGGGTAGACGTTAGCACGGAGACGTGCCCCCATTATCTGACGCTACATGAAGGGAAAATGGACGGGCTCAAAGCATTGGCCAAGATCAATCCACCGCTGCGGACTCCAGAGGCCATGGAAGAAATGTGGGAGCTGCTAAAAAGCGGTGACATTGATATAGTCTCCTCGGATCACGCGCCCTGGCCTCTCGAACGCAAGCAAGCTCCCGACATATTTGACAACGCTTCGGGCGCGCCGGGAATCGAGACTCTCTTCCCTCTAATGTTCAACGAAGGAGTAATCAAACGGGGCCTTTCTCTGGTTAAATTGGCCCAGATTCTTTGCGAAAACCCTGCCAAACGATTCAAGCTCTACCCGAGGAAAGGACATATTGCCTTGGGGGCAGACGCTGATTTGGCCATTCTTGATCCCTCTACCCGCTGGACCATTCGGGGAGTGGATATGCACTCCTCAGCTCGGTGGACCCCTTACGAAGGGATGACCGTCCAGGGGAAAGTAGTGCGAACGATCCTCCGGGGCAAGGTCATCTACGATGGAAAGGAAGTAACCGCTAAAGCAGGTGACGGTCATTTCGTTCCGGCTGGAGAAGGCTGATGGACATTACAAAGATTCGAGTGCAGGAGGCTCGACTCCGCCAGGATCTCCTGGAATTGGCCCGATTTGGGGAAGACCCAGCTGGAGGGCTGAGGCGGACGGCCTTATCGGATGCAGACCTGGAAGCGCGCCAATGGTTTCAGGGCCGCATGCGGCAGGCGGGCCTCCGGGTTCATGAGGACGCCGCTGCCAACCTCATTGGCCGGCTCGACCCCACCATTGAGTCGCCCGATACTCCCTGCGTCGCTACCGGATCGCACATCGACAGCGTCCTGAAGGGGGGCAAGTTCGACGGCGCGCTGGGAATCTGTGCTGGGCTGGAAGCCTTGCGGGCCGTTCAGGAAAGCGGGCTTCCTGTCCCGTGCCCCTTCGAGCTGTTAGTTTTCACTGATGAGGAAGGAAGTCATTTTGCCGGAACCTTCGGCAGCCGGGCCATGTTTAACCTTCTTACCGAAGGGGAGATCCATAAATCGAAGGGGGTAGGGCAACTCTCCCTTGCCGAGAGCTTCCGGCGGATTGGAAAGGATCCGGAGCAGATCGGGAGGGCGGCCCGTTCTGCCTCCGAGTTCCGTTGTTTTGTGGAATTGCACATCGAACAGGGGCCCGTCCTGGAATCGGTGGGCATCCGCATCGGAATTGTGGAGGGAATCGTTTACCTCGATCGGCATTTAATCCATGTCGCTGGGAAGGCCGGACATGCGGGCACAACACCTATGCATCTTCGAGATGATGCCCTGGTCAAGGCAGCCCGGATCATTACGGCCGTAAATGAGACAATCATTTCCGCCGGGCCCGATATTGTGGGCACAATCGGGGAACTCAAAGTTCAGCCCGGCGCCTTCAACATCATTCCCGGCAACGTGGAGATGACCCTTGACTTTCGCTCCATGAAAGAGGCCATTCTTACAGCCGTTCGGAGCAGAATTCGGGAGATCGTTCATCGGGTAGATGGAGCTCGCTTAGAGACGATCCTTTCCAAGGGCGGTGTGTCGATGGACCCGGGGATCATGCAAGCCATTGAACTCTCCTGCCGTCAGCGGGGAGTCCGATTCCACCGGATGGGCAGCGGCGCTGGCCATGATGCTATGACCTTTCCCATGGTAGGGATTCCCACGGGAATGATTTTCATCCCCTGCCTGGAAGGGAAAAGCCATTGTCCTGACGAAGCGATCCGGTGGGAAGATGCAGCGCTGGGGGCACAGATTCTGGCGGAGACGATGATGGGAATCGTCTTTCAGCCCTGAACATCTGGAAAACCAAGGACCCGGGGAAATATGAAATGGTCTTCCCAGGTACGTGAGTC
>CAYQWO010000470.1:0-3571 GCA_964421095.1 uncultured Syntrophaceae bacterium | reverse complement strand
CTCCCCCTTGGAGACTGTGTCGCAGCCCAGGCGGCAGGGCGGAATTCTTTTTGAAGACAGAGAGTATTTCTCCGGGATCTCTGTGGTTCGATATATTCTCCTCCCCCGCTTCAACCAAAACGTACTTTGGGATCCAGCCAGGCTACCGCGATATCCGTTATCAGGTTGGCAAAGACGATTAGCAGGGCAAACAGAGCCACGGCAGCCTGGACTACCGGAAAATCGGAATTGAAGATCGATTCCACCACCAAACTGGCCACCCCGGGCCAGGCGAAGATTGTCTCGGTGATGACCGCCCCCCCCAGCAGCATTCCAAACTGGAACCCCAGGATGGTAACTACAGGAATCAAAGCATTACGGAGAGCATGCCGGAAAAGTACAGACCTCTCGCGCAGCCCCTTGGCTCTGGCGGTGCGGATGTAATCCTGGGAGAGGATCTCGATCATTCTCGACCGGGTCAGACGCATGAAAATGGGAAGCAAAGAAACCGCAATCCCTGAAGCTGGAAGAATGATATGGCGGAAGCTCCCTGCACCGGAAGCGGGGAGTAATTGGAGCTTCACGGCAAAGATGATGATCAGCATAATGTCCAGCCAGAACAACGGCATGGCCTGCCCCAGCACGGCAAAAATGGAAGCGGAATGATCGGCGAGCTGGTTGCGCCGGACCGCAGCCACCACCCCCAAAGGAATGGAAATGATCATAGCTAACAGCAACCCGGATGCTGCCAGCCAGAGCGTCATGGGCATGCGCTCCAGCACAAGGTCCAGGGCTGGCCGGGAGGCCACGAACGATTTTCCAAAATCGCCCCGGACCATCCCCGACAGAAATTTGGCGTATTGCACGATGAGCGGCCGATCCAGACCCATTTCCCTCCGCAACAGGGCTACATCCTCTTTGGTCGCTTCTGGAGGAAGAAGGATGGTTGCCGGATCGCGGAAAAGGTGCAGGAGGGAAAAGGTAATCAGGCTGATCCCCCAGACCACGATTACAGCCTGGAAGAGCCGATGGAGGATATAGGACTTCACGGCCAGCGGCCTCGTTCTTTAATTTCAGATTTCGGATTGCGGATTGCGGATTTCGGAATTGTCATTTATTTTCTTATTCTCCGCAATCCGCATTCCGCATTTCTTTCTATTCCTTCAGCTTCGCCTCGAAAGTCCTCAGGAACTCATCTGGTGGGGCTTCGTAAATCACCCGTTTGTTAATGCCCAGGATGGCGTACTGGGCATAAAAAGACACTGCTAAGGCCTGATCATTGATGAACTTGCCCACGCTGGAATACAGTTTCTTACGCGTTTCCACATTCATGGTGCTCCGCGCCTGATCCAGCCATTGGTCCATCTCGGGTGAGGAACCATAGGTATAGGACTCGCCCTTGCGGAAATAGCTGTAGTACAGAGCATCGGCATCGTACATTCCCCCACTGCCCCAGCTATGGATGCTGCAATCGCTCTGTTTGCCCTCCCGGCCCAGCCGGTCCCACATCCCGATGTCCGTGTATACATTTATGTTGGTCTTTATGCCCACTTTGTCCAGGTACCCGGCCACTGCTTCGATCAGAGCCCGGGGATTCTGAATGCTCCCTGTGTAAGTGACTAATCTCAACGGCCGGTCAAAGGGAAAATCAGCTTCTTTAAGGAGTCGTCGAGCTTTCTCCGGGTTGTACGGATAGGGGTTCTCCAGGGACTTATCGTACCCGAAGTGCTGGGGGTTCAATACCCCCGCCGTGCGCATGGCATTTTCATTCATGACCGTCTTGATAATGGTGTCCACGTCGATGGCCTGACTGATCGCCTGCCGGACCTTCAAGTTTTGCACCGGAGATGGACCTGCCCGCCCATCAGCGTCAAACACAATATAGACCACCCGGAGGGTCGGGGCTTTAGAGATCCTGGCGATCTTGGAGTTCTCGATCAGGGGAATCTGGTCGGGAGGAATGTCCCGGACGATGTCGATACCACCGGTCAGAAGCTCAGAGATCTGGGTAGCAATCTCTTTGATCGGGCGGAAGACAATGGTCTTGATGGCCGGCGCACCTTTCCAGTAATCATCCTTGGCTTCCAAAATAACATGCACGCCCCGCTTCCACTCCTTCAGCCGGTAAGGGCCTGTGCCATTGGCATGGGTTGCCACGTATTCATTCCCCTTTTCCTTCACCCATTTGGGCGGGAGCATCTGAAAGTTGGACAGCCGTTCGAGAGCCACAGGATATGGCTTGTTGCTAATGATCCTCACGGTATGATCATCAATAACTTTGACCTCCTTGACCCAGGAGACCGTGGGCCGCTGGGGGCATTTGGGGTCCAGCCCTCGTTCGATCGTAAACTTTACGGATTCAGCGTTAAAGGGCTCTCCATTGTCAAACTTGACGCCCGTGCGCAGCTTGAACTCCCAGGTGTTGTCGTCGATTAGTTTCCAGGATTCTGCCAGGTGGGGCCCGATCTTCATCGTCTTCTGGTCCCGCATGACCAGATTATCGTAGAGATGCCAGCCGACAATGTAATTGACCCGGATGTTATGATTCTGGGTGTCCAGCGTGCTGATGTCGGTAGAAAAGGCCCCGACGAGCTTCCCCTGGGGAGCAGCCCCCGCCTGCTCCGGGAAGGCAAAAAAGCCGACCAGGAGAACAGAAATCGCTAAAATAGCCCAATTTCTAAATATTTTTTCCATAACCCCCTCCTTTCGACCTTCGGCGTTTAAAAAATATTACCACAGAGGACGCAGAGAAGTTATCCATTTTCAATGAATTAAAGGCCAAGCCCTGAGGCGGCCTGAACTTCGAGAGCGCAGGATATGATTCTTTCGGTTATCCCTTTCAAAGGAAAATCTTTTTGAGGACACAGAGTGTTTCTCTGTGACCACGCGTTGCGCGTGGTTTCATAAGTTCCCTGTTAACGCCGGCACCCGCCTGAATCTGGATTTCCAGAATGATATCATATTAGCAATCGAAACCAAAACCAAAAATGAGGATTTTTCCCCGACTTCCCATCCTTTATTTTTTCAGGTTCATCTCCAAATTACGTTGAAAATACCCCAAAATATCTCCCCTCCCCTTGTGGGAGGGGATTAAGGGGAGGGGGAACAAAAATTATTCACCCCCACCCTCTTCCTCCCCCATCAGAGGGGGAGGGTAAAAAATTTAATTTTCATCGTTCGTGGGTGGCCAAACGGCCATGGGCCATTACGTAAAAAATAACAATTTTTCATGGCCCGAGGCCGAGGGGTGATCCCGCCGGCGGGACAGAATCGGCGGGCGGGGCTCTTGATAAAAGATCAATGAAATTCAGCGCTAAGAAATACTAAGACCTGCGAGCCGGAAATATTTATGAAACATAATCCCTCTAAATAAAAAAGCTTGACTTGAAATTGGAAATTTGATAGAGAACTTTTTTTCAACCAGAAAAATCTCAAATAGCGTTTACTTTCAGCGGGAGGAAGAGGGTCTCTTATTCATATTGATGCAAAGCCGATACGGATAAACATTACATCGAAAAAAGTAATTTAATTTTGGGCCAAAAACAGGATCCCTAAATTAGGGGGGAGTGATAGGTACGGCGCGGTTAATTAG
>CAYQWO010000469.1:0-3578 GCA_964421095.1 uncultured Syntrophaceae bacterium | reverse complement strand
GATTTTCAATGCTTCCTAAACCAAAGATTCCAGCCTCGCTGACTTAATTTTGTGGTAGATTAAGATACGCTTGATTTATTGAGCTTGGTAAAAGTAATGGAACATCATGTAGCGTGCCAGAGGGATTCAGAGTGAGTAAGCCGCTTGTGTCTATAGTTAGGGCGGGAGAAAATGTTGAGGCTGCCGTCCGCAAAGCTGTCGCTTTAGCAGGCGGGTTGGATGAGATCGTGACCCCGGCGAGCAGGGTATTGGTGAAGCCCAATATCGCCAGCTACGACAGGTCCGGGACCGGCAAGGTTACGGATTCTCGGGTGACTGAGGCCATCACCAAAATCGTGCTGGAAAGGAAGCCCAAAAGCGTGATCATCGGAGAAGGATCCGCTGTAGGATATGATTTTCCGGACCTTCAGGATACGATGATGGCCATGGTGGAATCGGGAACGAAAGAAGTAGCCGAGAAACTGGGTGTCCCCCTGATAGATTTGAACCAAGACCGGCATCGGGAAGTGGAGATTCCCGATGCCCTGGTGATGAAATCCGTCAAGATCGCTGAGACGGTCCTGGATAGCGATGTGATCATCAGCGTTCCGGTGATGAAAACCCACATCCGCTCAGCGATCACCTTGAGCCTCAAGAACATGAAAGGCGTGATGCCGGGGGCGGAGAAGAAAAAGACCCATCGTCTGGGGCTGGAGCTGGCCATCGCTGATTTGATTTCGATCGTAAAGCCTCATTTTGCCGTGGTGGATGGGCTGGTGGGTGTGGAAGGGCTCTGGGAATACCCGGATGATTGCGTGGCCATGGGCCTTCTCGGTGCCGGCCGGGACCCGGTAGCCGTGGACAGCGTTTTTGCTCAGATCATGGGAGTTGCGCCCGCAGATATTATGCATCTGGTATATTGCCATAAAAAGGGATTTGGGGTTTACGACCCCGAGGCCATAGAGATACTTGGGGTACCGATTTCTGAAGTCCGTCGTCCGTTCCTTCCTGCTTTTGAAGTCCTGCGGAAGCGCTATCCGGGGTTGATCATTCAGGCGGAGAAGGCCTGCACAGGATGCACTGGGGAGCTGATTAGTACCTTGATTTACATCCGGGAGGCAAAGCAACTGGAAAGACTGAAGGACCTCACCGTCATCATGGGGGAGGCACCGGAACAATTGCAGGGAGATAGAATAGTGGTCATCGGAAAGTGCGCCCAAGAGCTGAAAGAGCGTTTCCCTTTTGTGCCGGGATGCCCGCCAGCCGTTGACCACATTACCGAGAGGATTTGTGAGGTCTGCCAGATCGATGCGCAACTGGTCTTTCAGAAGCGCGATGAATTACACCGGACAACCTATGGAAAGAGCCTGCACCCGTCTCCCGCACAGCCGAGGGCAGAGTACTGACACTGGGTCCTTTTTCTCTGAGCGCTGGACCATTGGCCTTAGATTGTTATTGGTTCGAAATGGTCAATATCCAGGATGGTGTTTGTCGTTTCCTGGGCAAAGATGGGCTTCACCTTCAATCCGATTTTTACCTGCTCCGGTTGAATCCCCTCCAGGATATGAACCATCGCAGTATCCGCCCCCTCCAGTTTGATCATGGCCAAAATGAAGGGAGCGGTTCGCGGCAGATGTTTGTCATTGTACCGGACGACCGTAAAATTGGTCACTTCGCCCGCATTTTTGAGCTCTACCCATTTGTTCTGTAAATCCTCCAGGCAGATGGCGCAGGTCTGGCGGGGAGGAACGAATACTTTGTTGCAATGATTGCACCTCACTCCCAGGATCTTCTTTTGATCCCGGATGGTCGTGATAAACTTGGACCCCACTCTTCCCGCAAAATAAGTGTAGGGGAGAGCTAATTTTCCTTCCACTACAAAGCAATCCGTCGTATCGAAGCCTTCCTTCATCGCTTCCCTCCTTAGCAAAAAAACTGCTAATGTCAAGATCTAACCACAGAGGTCACAGAGTTTTTATAAACTAATTTTTTTCTCTGCGTTCTCTGTGGTGAAATTCCTGTGGTTTCATGTTATCTCTCGTTTTTCATAAAAGTTTTGACAATACCAAAAAGCTCGAAATCCGAAGCACGAAATCCGAAATTCGATATTGCGGCTTTATTGCAGTGAAGCATTATTGATCGATTTCAAAATACTTGATGTCATGGATGCTGCCCGTCCTGTGCTCGGCCCACACCGGCCGCAAGCGGGTTCCTTTCTCCTCTTTCCAGGCTTCCGTGACCTGAAAAATCTGGTCCGGGCGCAAGAGGTGCCAGAAGGTCTCGTTCCCCTTACATCCGTCGAGCAGGACATGGATGGACCCGTAGGGGGTTTCCCTCGTTTCCCCGGTCAAGGGGTCCGGGCTGGCGTAATAGACGATTTCAATTATTGTCAGGTTGCCCTTCGGACCCACTTCCTTCCATCCGCTCGCTCTCACCCGGCATACAGCGCATACTTCTCTCGGGGGAAGCTGTAGTCTTCCGCACCGGGGGCATTGATTGGCCAGGATTTTCTTTTCCTTAAGGCCCTTAAGAAACTTGCCCATCACGGGGCCGGTGGCAAATCTCTGATTGACAGAAATCGTCTTGCGGAGAACAAGCAGCTCCTGTTCCGGCTCTTTCGCTTTTTCCCCGGCGGGAATGTACTTGCGGAACATCTTAGCTGTTTTGGCCAGGGCCCCGAAGTCTCCTTCCACTTTAAATTTCCCGGAAGTGAAGGCCTTCATGGCGTCCACCTTTCCGAGGTTGATGCCCACGAAGGTTTCTCCGTCGGTGATGGTTACGGTCCCGCAACCCGAAAGGTCATCCACCTTTTCAATTTTCATCCCTCCATCCTTAACTGTTAACTTCCATTTCCCTTCTCCCTGGATAGAATAGCCGTAAGAAGCGGTCACACCCTCCGCCCCTTCCGGGCGGAAGCGCTCGGGCATGGTATTGAAAATATCTTCGACTTTTACCCCAAAATATTCATTCATTTTTCATCCCCCCACCGACTACTATTCTCAAAATATAACCACAGAGGTCACAGAGTTTTTATAAACTAATTTTTTTCTCTGGGTTCTCTGTGGTGAAATTCCTGTGGTTTCATATGTTCTTCACCAATTCAGTTCCTTCTCCAGGATAAAAAGGACCGTCCAGATTGTGCCCCCGAACCCTGAGGCCAGAGCGTGCTTCACAGGCTTGGGAATTTGATGGCCGCCGGCATCTCCCCGAATTTGCAAAGCCGCTTCAGCGACTCGAACCAGGGCAGTCGCTCCGATGGGGTTGGCCGCAATCACTCCGCCCGAAGGGTTGATCGGAATCTGGCCGCCGATCATGACCTCCTTATTTTCCACCAACTTTAAATGCTCATCTCCTTCGAGGAGGAAGAATTCTCTCAGCCAGTCCACGCCCCACCAGGCCGACGGGTCATACATTTCGAACACATCGAAATACTCCAGTGGGTTGGTAATACCGTTTCTCTCGAAGAGGTGACGGGCGGCAAAGTGGTGGGTCGCCTCCACGGGTTCGTCTCCAAAGAGATTAAGGGTTTCTTCCCGGTGCACCGTAATGTGGTCCCGGATCCAGACCGGCTTGCTGGAAATTTTCTTGGCCTTCTCTTC
>CAYQWO010000468.1:0-3590 GCA_964421095.1 uncultured Syntrophaceae bacterium | reverse complement strand
TGTCAAGCTCAGCCGCCTGGCCCCCAAGCCCTCTGAGCCGCGGCCAATTATGAAATCAACCTGGAAGAATCGACGCTGGGGACCCGACACAGGGTCACCCCTCTTCCGTCCAAATAGGAAGCCATTGTGTTACGTCTGATGTCTGATTTTCTTTTTCCATTTGACAAAAAAAGGCGCGGCGGTTATAGATATATCCAATGGGATACAATCCTTTTTGCCAGTATTATCGCTACCGCGGAATTCCCCAGCCCCGAAAAAGGGGCACCGGTCTGGAATCTTTTTTCGTAACCGATCGGTATCAAGAAACTATCCGCATCCATGAATGCTACCACCCCGAAAACCTGGACGCAGCCGGAAAGCTCCACCCTGGCAGCTGGACCTGCAACCAAAAAATCGACTGCCCCTTTAAACGCCTTCCTTCCAAGGGATAGTTAAATTGCGGATGGCGAATTCCGGAAATTAAGGATCTGAAATCTGCAATCCGCAATTTAAAGGCCCATTTTGTTCCTTTAAATCTTCCGGATTGGAAAAGTATGGTAGAATTTAATTTTATGTTGGTTTGGAGGCGTGCGGTGTGCCCAGAATGATTTCGCATCGAGAGTACGACCGTCTTGCCGCTTTTCTCAGGGGCATATCTCTTCGCCGGCAGCTTCTGTCCGCCCTGGAATTCCTTCTGCTGCTGACCTCTGCCTTTATCCTGGTCCTCCTGGGGAGCCTCTTCGCCCTGGAGCTGGAAAAGATCTTCGCCTACCTGCCTTTCATCTATTGCCTGGTCGCCATCATCTCTCTATTCTCCATTATGCTCCAGGGACTTCGGCGGGTGGCCTCCCGGCCATCGCTGGAGCAGGTAGCCATGGGATTGGAGGAAAAGTTTCCGCAATTGAGGGATGATGTGACCAATTCCCTCCTCCTTTTCCATCAAATCCAAAGCTCAGAGTCCAGCCAGATATCGGCAGGGTTGGTCGCAGCCCAGATTCGCAGGACGGCGAGCGCGGTGTGCGCCATTCAGCCTGGACAGGTGGTGAACTTTAAGAAGGCCCTCAGACATTTCAGGATATTGCTCCCCCTGATTTTGGCTTTCTTTATAGTTCTCTCCTTTGACCCGGAATTCTGGAACCGCTCTTTGGCTTTGTTTACCCATCGCCTTTCCACCCTACCCATGAACTAAACCATCATCTCGATTGACCCTTTCAAATCCATCGTGCTACGTGGGACCCGCGTGGTCATAAAAGCGCAGGCCAGGGGCAACATTCCAGATAAACTGATGCTGGTGGTCTGGCCGGAGGGTCACGAAGCGATGCGCCTGAACATGGAGCCAGAGGGGGAGGGGAGGTTCTCCTACCAAATGGCTTCGGCTCAGATCTCCTTCCGCTATCAAGCCTACAATGGCCGGGCCGCTTCTCCGGTTTATAGCATCCGGGTAGTGGACCCGCCCGATGTGGGGAAAGTCAAACTCACTCTCATACCCCCTGATTATACGGGCCTTCCCAAAGAGGTGAGGGAAGGAGGACATATCGAGGCCCTGAAAGGAACGGTGGCGAACCTGGAGGCGCAGGCGACCAAGAAGGTGCGGGAGGGAAAGATTCTCTTGAATCAAGGCAGTGAGCTTCCTCTCGAAGTGAAAGATGATCGATTGAAAGGACGCCTCCTGGTCTTTTATCCGGGAACTTACTCCGTAAAAGTCCAGGATGAGCTGGGCTTCGAAAACCCCAATCCCGTACAGTACCAAATCCGTTTGCTTCTGGACAAACATCCCGAGGGGCAAATCATCAGCCCGGCCCAGGATCTGGAAGTTACCGGAACTGAGGTCATTCCCATCATTTATGCGGCCCGGGATGATTTCGGGGTGACGACTGTGAGATTGAGCTATGAGTTGGGAGGAAGGGAGCGGTCTATCAACCTGAAGGTGGCCAACAGCACCCGCTCCGTGGGCCCGGAAGCGTTCAAATGGGACCTGGCCACTCTGGCGCTGGCTGGCGCAGATCAGGTGGCCTATCGCCTGGAGGTGTGGGACAATGATCTGATCTCAGGCCCTAAAGTTAACTACTCCCGTACTTTCCATTTTTCGGTCCTGGATGAAAGAGGTCGGGCGGCCAAAGAGGGGGAGGAGGCCCAGCGAATTGCCGATGACCTTTTAGACTTACTGGGGGACCAGCTGGAAGCTAAAACGGATAGAGATACACTGACCCGGGGCATGGAAGAAATATTGAATAGGGTAGATCGGAATCTGAAGGATATGGGAAATCGAGCGGAGCGTTTCGATCTGGAGGCTTTGCGGCGCAACCTGGCCTCGCTGAAAGAGAGGCTCCCGACCGAGACGCCGGAGACTGTCACTCAGGAGATGGAAAGGTTAGCCCTTCTGGCCGAGGATATAGCCAAGAAGGCCAGGATGCATGAGGTGGAAGCGCTCGCTCGGGAGATAAAAAACCGGCAAAAGCGACTCCTGGATTCCTTGAATGACTTGAAGGGTTCGCTGAGCCGGGAAGGCCTGGAATCGGTCCTGAAGGAGCTGAAGAACCTTGAAAATCTCATCCGCTCGATCATGGAAGCCTTGGGCAAGCTGGCCACGGCGTTGCCCGATGAATTCATCAACAGCCCGGAGCTCCAGGGAATGGACTTTCAGGACTTATTCAAAGGTCTGGAAGTGATTCGCGATCGGTTGAAGGCCGGAGATATATCCGGAGCTTTGGAGGCAGCCCAGAGACTTCTGCAGGCCTTATCGGAGATGATGGCGTCTCTGGGAAAAGCAGGAGCGCGGGCGGGTATGGCTCCCCTGAACAGGCTCCAGGGGGAGATGAACCGCCAATCCGGAGAACTCGACAAAATCCTGGCTGAACAGAGAGAGATACTCCGGGAGACCGAAAAGATCGACCGGGAGATCAAGCGCATGGCGGAAGAGGAGAAGGCCGCCAGACTGAAACGCACTCTCCCCCAGTTCCAAAAAACCCTGGAGCAGCTGGATCGCTCCCTTCCGCCGGAGCAGAAAGATTCGATCGAAGAGCTGAGAAGGCTTCTGCAGGGGGGCCTGTTGGAGAGGTTCTCCGAGGCGGCCCGAGATCTGGAAAAGGAGCTATCCGGAAGGTCTGAAGAGCAGAAGCTTATTCGAGAGTTGAGAAAGATGGCCGAAGGCTGGCTGCCCGAGCCCAGGGAGCTGACGGATCCGGAGAACAGAAGCAGGTTTTCGGACCTCTCTTCGCGCCAGGGTAGCCTGAGAGACCGGACGAAGGGTTTGCAGGAAAAACTGGAAATGCTGGCCCAGCTTTTCCCGGGGATGGATACCGAGATTCTAAAAGATCTGAAAGCATCGGCGGAATCGATGGGTGAAGCGACTGGAAAACTAAAAGGGGAAGATGCGCCCGGGGCCATCCCACCAGAGGAAGAGGCGATCAGAAGATTGAGCCAATCGCAGCAGGCGATGCAACAAATGTCCCAGCAGATGGCCATGCGCATGCAGGCCGCGAGGTGGGGTTATCCCTGGGGCTACGACCCCAGGCCCGGCTGGTATTATGGCCCCTGGATTCCCATGCCGACTCTGCCCCAGCCCTGTCTCTTATACACATCTCCGAGCCCACGAGACCGTACTAGATCTC
>CAYQWO010000467.1:0-3602 GCA_964421095.1 uncultured Syntrophaceae bacterium | reverse complement strand
GCATCGGCGGGATCGGAATGAGCGGCATCGCCGAGGTGCTTCTCAACCTCGGGTACCGGGTAGCGGGTTCAGACTTGGTAGAGTCGGAGACGACCTTGCGACTAAAAAGTTTGGGGGCGGAAGTCTTCATCGGGCATCGACCGGAAAATTTGCAGGACGCAGATGTAGTGGTCACCTCGTCGGCGGTGCGTAGGGATAATCCGGAAGTCGTCGCGGCCCATGAGCGCCTCATCCCCATTATTCCGCGCGCTGAAATGCTGGCGGAGCTGATGCGGATGAAATACGGAGTGGCCATTGCCGGGACCCATGGCAAGACGACCACCACTTCGATGGTCGCCACCGTGCTGGCTCATGGAGGGTTGGATCCCACGGCGGTCATTGGAGGAAAGCTGAACATCTTTGGATCGAATGCCAAGCTGGGGCAGGGAGAGCTTCTGGTGGCCGAAGCGGATGAAAGCGATGGCTCGTTTCTAAAACTCTCCCCGACGATCGCTGTGGTGACAAATATCGACCCGGAACACCTGGATTATTATAAGAGCCTCGCCGAGATTCAGAAAGCCTTCTTGGAATTTATCAACAAGGTTCCCTTCTATGGGCTGGCCGTGCTCTGCCTCGACAACGAGAATGTCCGGGCCTTGATTCCCCAAGTACGGAAGCGGTATTTGACCTATGGCGTAAGCACCCAGGCGAATTTCCGGGCTGAAGACATATCCTTCCATGGGTTGATGACTTCTTTTCGTGCCTTGGAAAAGGGAAAGGACTTAGGGCAGATCTCCATCCAGATGCCCGGGCTGCACAGCGTTTACAATGCCCTGGCCACTTTGGCCACGGCCTTTGAGCTGGACCTGAGCTTCGAGGAAGTGCGGGAGGGGCTGGCGTCATTCAGTGGGGTTCAGAGAAGGTTCCAGATCAAGGGAGAATGGGACGGCATCATGGTCGTGGATGATTACGGGCACCATCCCACAGAGGTCAAGGCTACCCTGAGCGCAGCCAAGAGGGGATGGGGGCGACGAACCGTAGTCATCTTTCAGCCGCATCGTTACACCCGCACCCGCGACCTTTTCAAGGATTTCCTAACCGCCTTCCACCAGGCGGATGTTCTCTTCTTGACAGAAATCTATCCTGCGGGAGAAGACCCCATCCCTGGGGTAAGCGCCCGGGGACTTTACGAGGGGATCAAAGAGCATGGGCACAAGGATGTGACCTTAGTCCTGGATAAGAACGAAATCGTCGAACGGCTTCTCCCCCGGCTCAGGCCTGGGGATATGGTCTTTACCCTGGGGGCGGGCAGTATTTGGAAGATTGGCGAAACTTTAATCCAGCGGCTAAAAGAGAAATTTAGTTCGGAGTCATGAGTTCGGAGTAAAGACTCTGGGCTCCGAACTCCGAACTATTGAAAGCTGCATAATAGATCACCCGGCCGTTTCGTCATTCCCGCGAAAGCGGGAATCCAGAAAGGCCCATGGTAACTGGATTCCTGCCTCCGCAGGAATGACAGGAACATAAGTCCGATAGGATGTTAGTTTAAAAGAGATCAATAATTTGGAGATGGCCGAATGTATTTAAGGAATTTGTGGATTTGCGTGAGTGGTCTGCTCCTCGGAGAAGGAGATTGAACATGGGAAAATTTATTACCCGAAGATTCTTAGCCTCAATTCCGACCATGGGTGGTGTACTGCTCATTGTATTTATAATCCTGAGGATTATGCCGGCGGATCCTGCTATTGCCATTCTGGGTGAATCAGCGTCCGAAGAATCTGTAAGGGAAATGCGTATCAAGCTTGGTCTGGATAAGCCGCTCTCAGTTCAGCTTTTCTACTATGTAAAGGAAATATTTCGGGGTGAATTTGGCAAATCTTTCAGGGATCGCAAACTGGTAATATCGCACATTAGGGAGATGATTCCGCACACGCTTCTCTTAACAATATCAGGGGTCATGTTGTCCCTGATCATAGGAATACCCAGCGGAATAATCTCTGCAACGCGGAGAAACTCTGTTTTCGACCACTCTTCGAGACTCTTTGCCCTGATGGGCATTTCCATGCCCGCCTTTTATCTTGGTATTCTCCTGTTGATCCTTTTCTCTTTCAAGATAAGCCTGTTTCCCGTAGCCGGGGCTGGCGAGTTTTCAGATCCAGTGGGTGTGCTATACCGACTTGTCCTACCTGCCTTGACCCTGGGTCTTATTCAGGCAGCTGTGGTGATGAGGATCACGCGCTCTTCCATGCTGGAGATACTAAACCAGGATTTTATCAGGACAGCCAGGGCCAAAGGCATACGCGAATTCATTGTGGTGTACAAGCATGGTCTTCGCAATTCTCTTATTTCCGTCGTTACTGTGGCGGGATTGAACATGGGACATCTGATGGGAGGTGCGGTATTAACAGAAACCGTATTTTCCAGGCCGGGGCTGGGGAAATTACTGGTGGAAGGGATTACAGCGAGAGACTACCCGCTGGTCCAGGGCACTCTCCTTTTTATTATTCTTATGATCATCGTTATTAACTTTCTGATTGATCTTTGCTATGGCCTCATCGATCCAAGGGTGAAATACGAGTAACAAATAAACGCAATGGAAAAAGGTCTTCGGCCACGATCCACTCTGAAGCCTCTTACTCGCAATTGGCTTGCGATCACCGGACTTATAGTTATCTGCAGTGTGACGCTGACGGCATTTTTTGCACCAATTATCGTCCGCTATGACCCCGGTCGCCAGGACCTCTCCCACCAGTTCGCGGCTCCCAACAGGGAATACTGGTTTGGCACCGACTATTATGGCAGGGATATTTACAGTCGGGTTATCTGGGGATCACGAATCTCATTGTTCGTAGGAGTATTGGCTGCTTGCTTCGGCATAATTATCGGCGTCCCCCTTGGTCTGGCTGCGGGATTCTTCGGCCAGAGAATAGATAATATTATTATGAGGATCATTGACATGCTGATGGCTTTTCCACCCCTCATCTTGGCCATGGCCATTGTGGCGGCTCTGGGGACCGAGAACCTGGCCAATATAACTATTGCCATCGGGATGGCGCTGATTCCTCAATTCACCAGGGTGGCGAGGGCCGAGACCCTTTCCATCAAAGAGAATGATTATATAGAGGCAGCGCGTTCTTTAGGGGCGAGCTCATGGCGGATCATCCTGGTTCATGTGCTGCCTAATTGCCTGGCGCCCATTATCGTTATGTTCACCCTATTTATGGCCAATGCCATCAGGGTTGAAGCGAGCTTGAGTTTTTTGGGCCTGGGGGTTCAGCCTCCCACCCCCACTTGGGGGAATATAATTAGCGACGGCAGGGATTATCTGCATTTTGCTCCCTGGATTTCAACAATCTCTGGGGCCGCCATAATGGTGACCGTTTTTGCATTCAATATAGTCGGAGATGCCCTGAGGGATGCGTGGGACCCGCGTCTTCGGGGTAAAATTCGATAGAAAGGGGGAAAATAATGATTCCAAAATCTGAACTGGAACGGCGGTGGAGGGTCTTACAAGAAAAGGTTGAAAAGACAGGTGTGGATCTGATAATTGCTACCTCTTCGGAAAATTTCTACTACATGACAGGGGCGCTTATTTTTACGCAAAGACATATTCCCGATAGACT
>CAYQWO010000466.1:2790-3611 GCA_964421095.1 uncultured Syntrophaceae bacterium | reverse complement strand
AGGATATTCCCGCAAAAGAATCTTCAGCTCTTCAAAGCCTACAGTCCAGCTCCGCACAAAATTCTGGTCATAGAGCCCCTCCTCCACAATCACTTTTAGCATCCCCAGCGCCAGGGCCAGGTCGCTCCCGGGCCTGGGCTGAAGCCAGAGGTTGGCTTTGGAAGCCAAGAGGGTCTTGCGCGGGTCGATGGTGATCAACTTTGCGCCGCGGTCCAGGGCTCGGCGCAATTGAGAGCCAATGACCCCTTCTTCATTGGTCTGGAAAAGATTACTCCCCCATACAAGGACCAGGGCAGGGGGTTGGTCATAATCCGGCACAGGAAAGAAGCCGCAAGTGATTATGGCCGCAGTCTCCCGGGGCATGTGGCAGATGGAGCCAGGGGTGACCACATGGGGAACTTTGAGCAGGTTGGCCAGCCGGATCATCATGTAAAGCTCGAGTCCCTTGGGAGTTCCCTGAGCAAAGGCGATGCCGCGCCCTTGCTCGCGATCGAGGTTCTCCTGGATCTTCTGCGCGATCGTCGAAAGGGCTTCCTCCCAGGAAATTGGCTCCCATTTACCGCCTCCTTTTGCCCCAGCCCTCTTGAGCGGATGCCGCAGCCGGTCCGGATGGTTGAGCCGTTCCACCTGGGCAATTCCTTTGGCGCACATCGTCCCTTTGTTCAGAGGAGAATCCGGGTCCCCTTCCACCTTGACGATTTTTCCGTTTTCCACATGGACGAGCAGCCCGCACCCCCCGTGGTCCATGCGCGCACAAAAAGTCTTAACGATCATTCTCATTATCCTTTGCCACAGAGGTCACAGAGCACGCAGAGAGAAAC
>CAYQWO010000466.1:0-2780 GCA_964421095.1 uncultured Syntrophaceae bacterium | reverse complement strand
GCACAAAAAGTCTTAACGATCATTTTTTATTTCCTCACCGCAGAGATCGCAGAGAACGCGGAGATTTTTCCTCTGCGTCCTCTGCGTGCTCTGTGGTTAAGTCTTTCTGCCCAAAAATGCCCGGTTCAGCAAAATCCAGCACTCTCAAGGGTTTTTGGCCGATGAAGATCTGGAGGATTTTGGCGATGCGCAGGGCCTGCCCGTAGAGCATCAACCGGCAATTTTTGAAAGTGCAGTTCTCAATCTCTGTCTCTCCCCTTTCCAGGACGATCAGACAACCTTCAAAAATACAGTGTTGATAAGAATGGCCATCGAGTTCGACCCTTTCTTTGATGAACTTCTTATTCTTGTATCTTGTCTGGAACGTGCTCAAGAGCCACCCCCAGCAAATAATCTGGCCACTTCATCCCGGTCGAAAAAAGGCAAATCTTCCACCTTCCCTTCCTGGATCATCTTGACGCCTTTTTCCTTTTCCCAGACCTTTCCGATCACCGAGGCGGGAATCCCTTCTGCCGCAAGCCTCGCCAGAATCTTAGCTGCATCCCCTTCCGGGGCCACAATCAAAAGTGCCCCCGAGGCAATCAATCCCAGAGGGTCCAATCGCAGCTTGCGGCACAGAAGGGCAGTCTCCGGTAGAATTAATATCTTTTCCCTTTCCACTAATATTCCGACCCCTGCAGCGGCAGCCAGCTCATGGAGGCCTGTAGCTAAGCCCCCTTCTGTGGGGTCGTGCATGGCATGAACTTCGGCAACCTCATTGGCAATCCTGGCCTCCCGCGCAATACTGATCCCTGGGACGCGCAAAAAATTCTGGCATTGTTTCACCCATTCTTCGCTGAAGTATTCCCCCAATTCCCTCAGCTCCCGGGCAATGATGGCTGTTCCCTCGATGGCGATTCCTTTCGTCATCAAGATCTCATCTCCGGGGCGGGCTCTATCTGGAACGATCAGTTTCGCCCGTTCCACTTCCCCCAGCATCTGCCCAACGATGATCGGACGGTCGAGTCCCATGGTAATCTCGGTGTGTCCGCCGCAGAGCACTGCCCCTACCTCTTGGCAAGCTTTGGAGATCTGGGTGAATATAGCTTCCACTTCCTCCGGCCCGGTCTTTCCTTCGGGCAGGAGCAAAGTGGCCAAGAACCAGCGGGGAACTCCGCCCATGGTGGCCACGTCGTTGGCGTTGATATGGACAACATACCAGCCGATTTGGTCAATGGCAAAGGTGATAGGGTCGGTCTTGGCCACAAGGTATTGGTCGCCAAAAGAAATAACCGTGGCATCCCGGCCAATTCCCGGCATGACCACTACCCGGCCGTCTTGTTGGGTATGGCGGGCCAACATCCTGGCCAGCTCTTCTGCGGGCAGCTTACCCACCGGAAAGGAAAAACCTTGCCCCTTAGGGTTATGATTTTTACCCATGGCCAAATGTTTTTGGCGGAAAATAGCCGGCAGGGCAGATCTGGAGAGTCGTTATTTTCTTTTCGCCCCGTAAAGGTCCCGGGCTACATCCCTGAGGCCGAGGGACTCGAGCGTCTTGCGCGAGGGCTTGCCGCTGGGGGTCCAGCCGCTCGCCTTATAAAACTCCTTGAGCATGATCTCCATGTCCGGAACTTTTCCAGCATTGCCCCCTTCTTTGGTCGGCTCCAGTTGTCGGGGCGCCAGCACATCGTCCTTGCGGGTGATGCCACAAAGGTTATTGTAAGCGCGGTGGAGCGCCATGATGCGTTCACCCACTTTCAATAAGCTGCGGGCGGTGTACTTTGTCCCCGTGGCCGCCGTCAAAACAGCGGCCAGGTCCGAAGGTTTGAGGATGAAGGTTAGGAAATAGCAGGAGACCATCGAATTGACCACGGCCGTATAATCCTGAGAAAGCTTGACCAGATTTCCTTTTCCCTTGCTGACATGCAGGGGATACATTCCTTTCAGGCCCCATTCCGGGACTGGATCCTGCACCCCTTCCCAAAGAGGGGAATGGCCATGCAGATGGCAGGCACCCCGTGGGCCTACAGCATACGTTAAGCCGATGCTGAAGAAGGTGCGTGGGTCATGCATGGGGGTTTCCATCCCCTTGACATGAACCGCATATTTCCAGGAATCTCCTCCCAGCTTCTCCGCAGCCCGCTTCACCCCCTGGCCCAGGATCGTGCCCACTTTCTCTTTCTTGCCGATCTGATGGACCATGGCCATCATGGCTTGTTCATCGCCCCACTTGAGCTCGATTCCCCCTGTATCTTCCTTTTTGATGAGACCTTTCTCATAGGCTTCCATGGCGAAGGCAATGACGACCCCGGTGGAGATCGTGTCGATGCCGTAGCGGTTGCAAAGGTCATTGGCAAAGGAGACAGCGTTCAGGTTATCGATCAGGCACATGGCTCCCAGGGCAGCCAGCGTTTCGTACTCTGGCCCTGGACCGTCCATCTTGTACGGGCCCTCCTCGATCCTTACCCAACGGGAGCAGCCGAGGGTGCAGCGGTAACAGGCCACATGGGGAACCAGGATGGTCTCTTTCATTTTCTTGCCACCCAAGTTCTTGCACCCTTCTTCCCACAAACCGATCTGCCAGTTTTTGACCGGAATATCCCCCATCGACCAGAGGTTGTCCAGAACCTGGGCCGTCCCATACTCGCGCATATTGGCAATGGCCGGGGATGTAGCATTGTCTTTGGCGATCTTCTTGCAAAGGGCGTTGTAGGCTTCCAGATCATGGATGGGAAAACTGCCGTTGCCGCGTACCGCGATGGCTTTCAGTTTTTTCGCTCCTAAGATGGCCCCATTGCCTC
>CAYQWO010000465.1:0-3626 GCA_964421095.1 uncultured Syntrophaceae bacterium | reverse complement strand
AATGATGATTGGAAGATACACGGATATGGAGGAAAAGAAGAAACTGGCGAAAGAGGTCGCGGGAATATCGTAAGCTTGTGAACTTCATGAGAACCTCAACAATCATCAGGCAAGGAGGAGGAGCTGGGGAAACCTCAACATCATGCTTGAAGAACAATTTCCAATAAAGGTGGAAGGGAGGAATGGACGATGATGATTGGAGGATCAAAAAAAGAGACTGGATGGCTGAAGCTCTGCCGCCTCACATTATTTGTTCCTTTTTTTCTGCTGGGGGTCATTCCTTTGCCCGGTTGGTGCGCAGAAAAAACTTATCCCGACCGGCCGATAAACATGGTTGTACCCTACGCTCCCGGCGGGGCTGCAGATTTAGGAAGCAAGGTGATCGCGGAGAAAATCGCTGAATTCTTGGGACAGCCCCTCATCAGCGTATATAAACCGGGTGGCGGTGGATCCTTAGGAGCAGCCTTCGTGTCCAAAGCCAAACCAGATGGTTATACCGTATTGGTCGGAAGTTCAACCCCTCTGGTTTTATCACCCATTGTGAAAAAACTGGATTACAAATTCGACGATTTTATTCCCATCGGAATTTATGGAAAAACGCCAATTTGGCTGGCCATAAAAGCCGATGCCCCATGGAAAACTCTTAAAGGCTTCGTGGAAGAAGCGAAGACATCTCCCGGCGGATTGACGGTGGGCTCTTACGGAAAGCTTACCGCCGCTCATTTTGTCATTGAGACTTTTAGCAAACAGGCAAAAATCCAGTTAAACCATGTTCCTTTCAAATCGACTGCTGAAGCTTTGACAGCGGTCTTAGGGGGGCATGCGCATGGAGCCTTTGTTACGGGGGCCGGGGGTCTTTTAGAATCAGGGTCCGTAAGAATATTGGCCGTGGCCGCTGCGGAAAGATTAGAGGGTCTCCCCGATGTCCCTACTTTTAAGGAATTCGGACATCCGATTGTATTGAGTGCAACTTACTCCTTATGTTTCCCGAAAGGGACACCCAAAGAAATTGTCAATGAATTGCATGATGCTCAGAAAAAAGCTTTTGAACGCTATGCGAAGGAAATCAAAGAAGGAATGAGGAAGGTTGAAGTTTGGGCGCAATTCCTAGGTCCCGAAGAGACCATGAGGCAATGGAAAAAAGAGTACGATTTGATTTATAAAATTGCTGAAGAATTGGGGGTCGTGGCCAAATAAAAGGGGGAGAGATGCCCAAGAAGAAAATCGTTGCTCTGGGTGGGGACGGCGTCGGCCCAGAAGTCATGGAGGTCGCCTGCAACATCCTGGAGCAAGCTGGCTTTGACCTCGAGATCGCTAAACCTTTCTGCGGAGCTGAAGCCTTCAAAGCCCAAGGAAATGCTTTTCCTGACGAAGCCAGGAAGCTCTGCGAAGAATCCGAGGCCATTCTTTTTGGGGCAGCGGAAGGGCCATCTATCGCCATCCTGGTTTATCTCCGTTGGATTTTAGACAACTACATCAACCTGAGACCGGTCAAGTATTATCCGGGAGCGTCCTCCCCTCTCCAGAATCCCCATAGAATTGATTTCCTGATCATTCGGGAAAACAGCGAAGGCATGTACCCCGGCCGGGAGGGAGACCTCTCCTGGTTAGCTCAGAAGATTTCGGACTATAAAGACCCCTTCGGCCGAACGTTGGATCATTATGGTGAAGGAAAATTTGCTTTGCGTCTGATTACCAAAAAAGGAACGGAGCGTATCGCTCGATACGCCGTAGAACTGGCCCAGCAAAGAAAATCTCTGGGCTTCGCCGGCAAAATCACGTGCGTTACAAAATCCAATGTTTTGCGCCAATCTTGCGGGTTTTTCCAAAAGATCATCGAAGGGGAAGTTAGGAATTCTCCCCATCTTATGTATGAGCATTTTCATGTGGACGATGCCGCCCGCCGCCTGATCCGTTTCCCCAGGGAATTTGACGTCATCGTAACTTCCAACATGTTTGGCGATATTCTCGCCGACGAAGCTGCCGAACTCGTCGGAGGCCTGGGAATTGCGCCGAGCGCCTGCCTCGGCGGGAAGAAACCATATTTCGAGCCGGTTCACGGCTCCGCCCCGGACATCGCCGGCAAAGGAATTGTAAACCCTACAGCCATGATCCTTTCGGCCAAAATGATGCTCGACCATCTGGGGATGAAAGAAGAGGGTCGGGCTTTGGAGAAGGCTGTCGCCGAGGTTTACCGGCTCAAGGAGCTTCTGACCGCGGACCAAGGTGGAAATGCCTCGACCAAAGAATTTGCCAAGGCGGTGCTGAAGGAAATTCAATAAGATTGATGGGACGCAGATTTCCGCAGATACACGCCTGCGCCCATCTGCCTCCAATTAAAAGGGGTTAAAAATGGGCATGACTTTGGCCGAAAAAATTTTGGCGCGGGCCTCCGGGCAGAAAGTTGTTTTCCCGGGCCAGTATGTCACGGCAAGAATTGACCTGGCCATGGCTCACGAAGCATTGGCGGCAGTCTTCATGAACCTGGCCCGCGCCGGGTGGAGTAAGGTCTGGGACCCTTCCCGAATTGTTTCCGTATTAGACCACTACGTTCCTGCTCCGACGGAACGCTCGGCCGAGGTCCACAAGGTGGTCCGCGCTGCCGTCCAGCAGTGGGGAATGGAAAATTTTTACGGGGAACGGGCCGGGATATGCCACCAGGTATTGCCCGAAAAGGGGCACGTCCTTCCCGGAATGCTCATCGTAGGCACGGATTCCCACACCACCACCTACGGGGCGCTCGGGGCAGCGGGAACGGGGATCGGGGTCAGCGATATGGCCTATGTCTTTGCCACCGGACAGCTCTGGTTCAAAGTACCGGAAACCATCCGGTTCCATTTGATGGGCCACCTTCCCAGGTCCGTCATGTCCAAGGATATTATTCTTTTCATCGCCGGTAAGTACTCCTCAGAGGTCGCCCAGTATAAGGCCGTAGAGTTCACCGGCCCGCTGGCGGAAGAGATGAGCCTCTCCAGCCGCATGACCATGAGCAACATGTCCGTGGAGATCGGGGCCAAGTTCGGGTTTTTCGCGGCCGATCAAAAGATAGCAGATTTCCTGAAGGAGCGAAGTCGGAAACCTTTCTCCCTGATCTCTCCAGACCCCGACGCTCACTACGAAGAAACCTACGAAATTGACGTATCTTTCCTGGAGCCCCAGGTGGCCTTTCCTTTCTCTGTGGATAACGTACATCCGGTATCGGAAGCGCGGGATGTGAAAATCCATCAAGCTTTTATCGGCTCCTGCACCAACGGCCGGCTGGAGGATTTACAGGTAGCCGCCCAAACTCTCAAAGACCAAAGGGTTCATCCGGAGGTCCGTCTTTTGGTGATCCCCGCTTCGTGGGAGATTTATCGGCAGGCCATGAAAGACGGAACTTTGGAAACCCTCATCGAGGCGGGGGCGGTGATCGGGAATCCCTCCTGCGGCCCATGTTTCGGCGCCCACATGGGACTTCTGGGGTCGGAGGAGAATTGCCTCGCGGCCATCAACCGGAATTTTAAAGGAAGGATGGGAAGTAAAAAAGCCCAGGTCTTCCTGGCATCCCCAGCAACGGTAGCCGCTTCTGCCCTAGAGGGTAAGATCACCGATCCGCGCAACTATTAAGGGAGAGGATGGTATGGAAC
>CAYQWO010000464.1:2021-3628 GCA_964421095.1 uncultured Syntrophaceae bacterium | reverse complement strand
CATGGACGTCATGTGCGAGAAGAGCTCAATGTTCTGGAAGGTTCGGGCGATCCCGGCTTCGGCCACCTGATGGGGTTTCAGGGGGGTAATGTCTTGATCTTTGAAGGCAATCTTCCCCTTATCGGGTTTATAGATCCCGCTAATACAGTTGAAAACCGTGGTCTTGCCTGCTCCGTTGGGACCGATGATGGAGTAAATTTCTCCTTTCTCGACCCCGAAATTTACCTTATCTAAGGCTTTCAACCCTCCAAAGCTAATGGATAAGTTTTCCACCTTCAAATGGACCATATCTCTTCCTGTCTAAAACCTAAAAATTGGGGAGGTAAGGAAATAGGGAAATAGGGGTGATTTTTCTCCCTACCTCCCTATTTCCCTACAAGTTTTATTTTGTGATCCTCATCCAGTCTGTTAGCCTTTTAATAGTTCCGTCCGGCTGAACCTGGCCGAAGAAGACATGTTTGCCACCTTGACGATCTGTGGGAGTAAAGGTGATGGGAGGCCCAATTCCCTGCCAATCTTTCATGGTTTCCATGGCTTTGACAAATGTCTCCACATTCAAATTCTTTCCCGCCCTTCTCAAGCCTTCCACCAGAGGTTCGGCGAACAGGATCCCCGCATAGTAAAAAACTCCCCATCGTTCTTTGGGCTCATATTTTTGGTGCCAGGCGCGGTACATGACCATCAGGGGATGATTCGAATCCGGGACTTCTCCAAAGTTGGAATGGATCATTCCCACCCAAAGCCCTTTGGTGATTTGCAGCATCAAGGGGGCATCGGAGAGCGTGTCGCTGGTCGCCCACTGGGGTTTGTACCCGATTTTGGCCGTCTCTCCCATAATCAAAGCCCCATGCGTAGGCATGGTCCACATGATCACTGCCTGGGCCTCCGAATTTTTCAGTTTCAAAGCATGGGTGCTCAAATCTCGGTCCGTGACTTCCGCCGAAACAATGGCTACCAGGTCAATTTTCTTCTCTTTTAAATACCTCTCTACCCCCATTAAACCCTGCTTGCCATAATCATCATTCTGGTAAAACATGGCAATCTTTTTAAAATTCATCTTCTCATACAAATAGCTGGTCAGGGCATAAGCTTCATCGTCATAAAGGGGGAAAATGGGAAAAAGGTATTTTTGCATTGGCTGAATCCAGTTATAGACCCCGGTTGCGGGGGCTACCCATATGACCTTGTTCTCCATAAAGTAATCGCGATTGGTCATCCCGCAGGCAACTCCCACACCGCCAACCACCGCGAAGACACCAATCTGCTCGACAAACTCTTTCCCGATGGCTTTAGTCTTTGCTGGCTGGTAGGCATCATCGCGCAGGAAATATTTTATCTTCCTTCCATGAATTCCGCCTTCATCATTAATGCCTTTAAAGAAAAGCCCGGTCCCCCTAGCCACTGATCCCCACGGAGCTGCTGGACCCGTCTGAGGTCCCCATTGGCCGACAAGGATCTCTGTATCCGTCACTCCTTTCACGGCCTGGGCCCAGGTCCCTCCGGCCATGAGAAAAATCCCCAGGGCCAATAAGGCCACTGCAATCAATAGAACCTTAACTTTCATTCCGTCCTCCTTCCTCTCACTTTTTTCTTTCCACTAAGAAACC
>CAYQWO010000464.1:0-2011 GCA_964421095.1 uncultured Syntrophaceae bacterium | reverse complement strand
AGCGAAAGCCACCACTGATTTGAAGGCCATGGAAACGTAACCTCCGAAAATATTTTCTGCCACTCCTAAGATCGCTCCTCCCACCGCCGCTCCCGGCAAGCTAGTCATTCCCCCGAGCACTGCTGAAGCAAAAGCTTTCATCAGGGGGTCCATCATCATCGGTGGATCCAAAACGGTGAGGGCGGCGATGAACATACCAGCCACTGCCCCGATGAATGAACTGAGCGCCCAGGTAAAAGAAAAGATCCTTTTCGTGCGGATACCCATCAGGCGAGCCACCAACCGATTTTGCTGGGTAGCCCGCATGGCCGTCCCCACCTTGGAATACTGGAAAAAGAGGAATAGAAGAACGATTAAAACGGAACAGATGATGATCGTCCAGAAATTGATTTTGCTGACCACCAGGCCCCCGAAATTATACGTCTCGAACCCGGGGATGGGGAAGGGCATGGAGCGCTGGTCCGGTCCCCACTTCCACCCGGCCACCCCCATGAGAATCATCTCGAATCCCAGCGTGATGATGATCAACCCGATTACGGTCGGGTCTTTGGCCGGCCGCAAGAAGACAAACTCCAGGAAAGCGCCCAAGGCAGCGGCGAAGAGCAGCGTTAAAAACAAACCCAGGGGGAAAGAAAGTTGATAGGTGTCCAGGAGAAGAAAGGCAACGAATGAAGACATCATGGCCATTTCCCCCTGGGCAAAGTTCAACACGTCGGAGGTCTTATAAATGATGACCATGGACAGGGCCAGCAGAGCGTAACAGAAACCAACGGCGAGCCCGCTGACAATCAATTGCCCCAGCATTGCGTTTCTCCGTTAGGGACGCAAATTTACGCAGATGCACGCAGAAAATGATTCTTTCAGCTTGAATCCTAAAAATCTGCGTTTGCCCTGTTAGATAGTAAACATCTAACAGGGTGAATCTGCGTCCCCAAAAATTAAAAAGGGTACGTCTTCCAGTATTTCTTAATCCGGATCCAAATCCCGAAGATCCCGAGCGGTTCGAAAAGAACAATCAGGATCATGATTAAACCATAGACAATGATGGCCACATTGGATATGCCGCCCATACTCATATACTTTTCTGAAAAGCTCACCAGGAGTGCCCCGATACCCGGGATATCCTGGATGGCCTGTAGCTTGACGTCCAGATAGGTCATGAGCGTTGCACCAGCAATCGAACCCATGATGGACCCCAACCCTCCAACTACCACCATGGCCAAAAAAGTAATCGACATGATGATATGGAAGCCTTCGGGATTGATAAAGCCCAGGATAAAGGCGTAAAGCCCTCCGGCCACTCCGGTGTAAAAAGCGCTTACTGCAAAGGCCAGGGTTTTATAATAAGTAAGATTCACCCCCATGGTCTCAGCGGCTATGTCGCTGTCGCGAATGGCGATGAAGGCCCTGCCGACCTTTGTCTGGAACAATTTGATCGCGGCGATCGCCAAAATAACGCCGATCCCCGCAATAAGGTAGTAGAAATGGATGTCTTTCAGCTCTGTCCCGAAAAGGAATAACTTGGGCGCCTGCATGCCCATGCGTCCGCCGAAAAATTCCGTGTGTTTGATCACCGTGGTCGCAGCCATGCCGAACCCCATGGTGGCGATGGCCAGGTAAGGCCCTTCCAAGCGCAAGGCGGGCAGCCCGAGCAAAAACCCAAAGCCCGCGGAGATAAGAGCCGCCAGAGGAAGGGCCATGATCAGAGGAATGCCTAATCTAGTAACGAACATCACGGTCGTGAAAGCCCCGATGGCAAAGAAGCCGGCATGCCCCATGGAGATCTGACCGGTATACCCCACCAGGATGTTCAGCCCGATGACTACAATGCAATGGATAATGATCAGATTGAGGAGGTAAATGGAAAAACCCAGAAAGTGCGTCTGGGCGACGATCCAGGGTAAGATGATCAGGAAGACAAAGAAGATGATAGACCAAACCAGAACCGTGCTACTCTTGAAGAGTTCAATATCTTCGTAATAAGACCTTTTGATATCCACTCATCACACCT
>CAYQWO010000463.1:1045-3630 GCA_964421095.1 uncultured Syntrophaceae bacterium | reverse complement strand
CACCTCTCTATTCGTCGGCAGCGTCAGATGTGTATAAGAGACAGGTCTGGTAGCGCACCTGCTTCGGGAGCAGGGAGTCGCTGGTTCAAATCCAGTCGCCCCGACCAAGAATTTTAAGGACTTGCCTACAGAGGGTTAAGTCCTTTTTCTTTCGATAAACTCAGTCGAGAACCCAGATTAACCTCGCTCCCCTATCCAACAATGGAGACATAGTTTTTCTCTGGGAAGGCCGATCGCCTGGATCATATCCTCAATGGTTTGGTATTTGAGAGTGGTCGCTCCCAACTCCCTCCGGACCCAATCTACCATCCGGGCGTATTTTTCTGAATGGGGGTCCAGGTATTCGGAGACGTCTTCAATATCTCTTCCTTCAATGCTGCGGATGGCCCTGCGGGCGGCCAATTCAGATGTCGACCGGGTAGAGAGGGCGAACTTGCAGGGAAACATGAGCGGGGGGCAGGCGGGACGGATATGGACCTCTTTGGCCCCATTTTCCCAGAGTTTCTTGATAGTATAATTTTTCAGCTGGGTTCCCCGGACGATGGAATCCTCACAGAGAATGATCCGGTTTCCACAGATGATCTCTTTGATGGGGATCAATTTCATGGTGGCCACCAGGTCCCGGATTTCCTGGGAGGGAGGAGTATAGCTTCGGCCATAACCGGGAGTGTACTTGGTTAAGGGTCTTCGGTAGGGAAGGCTGGATTCCATGGCATAGCCGATGGCGTGGCCCACTCCGGAATCGGGGACCCCGGCTACCAGGTCTGCCTGAACGGTATCGTTTTTCGCCAGGAAGCGACCGCAGTTTTCTCTTACGACTTCGACGCTGATGCCTTCATAACTGGAAGCCGGATACCCGGTGTAAATCCAGAGAAAGGCGCAGATCTGGCTGGTCGGCTTTCCCGCCATCTTCTGTTTCAAGCCCTCACGGCCCAGGAAGACAATTTCGCCCGGCTCCAGATACTTGATGATTTTGAAACCCAGATTCAGGAAGGAACAGGTCTCCGTGGCTATAGCAAAATCCCCACCTTTTTCTCCAATGACCAAGGGTGTCCTGCCCAGGCGATCGCGGGCGGCATAAATCCCCGCGTCGGTTAACAAGAGCAGGGAGGCTGAACCTTTGATCTGGTCGAACATTTTCTCGATCCCGTCTACGATATCCTTTCCTCTGTTGATCAGTTTGGCCACTAACTCTACGGAGTTAATCCCCCCGCTGGACATTTCTCCGAAAGAATGCCCCTCCTGCAGAAGGTCACCGCTCAAGGAATAAATATTTTCGATCAAACCGGCGGTGACGATGGCAAACGTCCCAAACTTGGAACCGACGATGAGGGGTTGAGGGTCCCGGTCGCTGATCACTCCGATCCCCATATTACCCATCATCTGCTTGTACTCATCCGCAAATTTGGACTTGAATTGGGACTGGCTGATATCATGGATCGACCTGTAAAACCTTTTCCCCAGAACCGCGATCCCTCCGTATTCTGTGCCCATATGGGAATGATAGTCCGTACCGTAAAATAGGGTTGCCGCACAATCCGTCTTGGAGACCACTCCAAAGAGTCCACTCATACTGCTTTTCCTCCCCCTCCATATTCGAGGATGTTTATCAAAATCACCGAGAAAATCCCCTTGACATAATCCAACGTAAGGTTATTATTTCTTTGCTGGTTTTACAAGATGAAAAATCATCCCCCCGGGGCCGAGGCCACGCAATGGATCCTGCGGAAGGGAGCGGGTCATGAGCGAGTGGAAAAAGACTTCCTGTGTCTTATGTTCTAACAACTGCGGACTGGAGGTTATCACTGAGGGCAGCAAAATCCTTAAGGTGCGGGCTGACCGGGAGAATCCCAGGTCCCAAGGTTATATTTGCCGGAAGGGGATGAAAATCGCCTATTTCCAGAATAACCCGGAGAGGCTGAAGTATCCCCTCAAACGCGTGGGGAATCGCCTGGAGCGCGTTCCCTGGAATCAGGCCCTGGATGAAATCGCGGCCAAGATAAAGCAAATCGTCACCACCCATGGACCTCAGTCCCTGGCCTACATGGGGGGCGGCGGCCAGGGTTGCCACTTCGAAGCGGCCTTCGGCGTGCGCTTCTTGCATGGGCTGGGGTCAAAGAACCATTACAGCCCCCTGGCCCAGGAGCTTACCGGTTTTTATTGGGTAAATGGTAAAGCCTTCGGCCGGCAGTATATGCATGCCTTCCCGGACATTGCCGCTGCCGATTTTCTTGTCTTCTGGGGAGCCAATCCCGTGGTGAGCCACGACATCCCCCGTGCTCCGCTGGTACTCCGGGACAAGAAAAAAGAACCTGGTTTCTTGATGGCCGTGGTAGACCCGAGGGTAACAGAAACTGCCAAGCTGGCCGACATTCATCTTCCGCTCAGGCCCGGAACAGACGCCTTGCTTTTCAAAGCGATGATCAAGATTTTGTTAACCGAAGGACTTGTGACCAAGGAGTACCTGGCGTCCCACGTCAACGGCTTTGAGGCCATTCGCGGGTGGTTTGATGATGTGCATGTGGAGGAAAACTGCCGAGTTTGCGGGTTAGATGCCGGCCTTGTGCGAAAGTTCACCCGCCTGT
>CAYQWO010000463.1:0-1035 GCA_964421095.1 uncultured Syntrophaceae bacterium | reverse complement strand
GTCGTAAAACGGCCATGCGCAGCGACCTGGGCATCCTCATGGGGCGCCACAGCACACTGAATTCTTATTTAGAATTGCTTTTCCTTACCCTGGCAGGGCGCATCGGGGTGCCCGGCGGTAATGTTTTTATGGGCCATCTGATGCCCATGGGGTCCCATACGCCGGAGGAAGACCCCGGTACCTGGAAAACATCGATGACCAATATTCCCCTGATTATGGGTGTCTTTCCCCCCAACGTCATGCCCGAAGAGATCGATAACGACCACCCCCAGCGCATCCGCGCCCTGATCGTTAGCGGCTCAAATCCCTTGCGCTCTTACGCCGACACCTCGGCTTATGAGAAAGCCTTTGCCAAGCTCGATCTTCTGGTAACCATCGAGGTGGCCATGAGCGAGACGGCCATGCTCTCTCATTACGTCCTGCCCGCCAAGTCAGGCTACGAGAAATGGGACGGCACATTTTTCCAGTGGAGCTACCCGGAGTACTATTTTGATATGCGCCGGCCAGCAGCCCAGGCAGATGGGGAGCAGGTAGAAGAGGCCCACATCTACGTGGAGCTGGCCGAAAGGTTGGGCCTGATCCCGGAATACCCGGCCAGACTCCGGGAGCTGGCCGGGGATCGGGTACGGTTTGGTGCAGCGCTCATGGAATACATCCGTGCCAACCCCAAGGCCACACCCTGGTTGCCCTACATTCTGGCGAAGACCCTGGGGGAGGAGCTGGGTTCTAAAAACCTTTCCGCGCTCTGGGGACTGCTGGCGCGCTTTCCCATGATACACCCCGAAGAGGTGGCCCGTGCTGGTTTCCAGGTGGGACCTCTGACCGGCGAAGAAATATTCCAAAAGATCCTGAATACGCCTGGCGGCGTTAAAATCGGGGTGGTAGACACTGGAAACAACCTTTCCCTCCTGAAAACTCCCGACAAGAAAATCCACATCCATTTTCCGGAGATGGAATCATGGGCAAAAGAAGTAACACCTGCGGCCGAGGAAGCCAAGTTAGTGAATAGGGATTATCCCCTGGTGCTCATGGCTG
>CAYQWO010000462.1:0-3633 GCA_964421095.1 uncultured Syntrophaceae bacterium | reverse complement strand
CGGCCATTCACCAGAATGGCGGAACCTTCTACGAGTGAAAGATCATCTTTGATAAATCGCTCCAGCTGACCCTTATACTGCTCTTTAAGAGCCCTCAGTACATCTTTTAGGGTAGGGGAGGCGGGTTCCAAACAGACCTCCTGCTTCAGCCGGATGTCTGTACTGAATACATTGATCATGACATTCATGGGTTCAGCAAATCATCCATTCGGCTCTTTGTTGGAGAGCTCATACTTTTGCAGGGTTGATTCCGTAGGGACTCCCGCCATATCCCATCCGCGACAAGCATAGTAATCATCGATCATCCGGTTGAGATTTTCTTCTCCGACGAACTGCCCTTTGGCTGGGCCGTCCGGTAAAGGCTCCCAGAGCGTTCTATAAGGCAAAGTATCATCTTTTCGCGTAAACCCCTGTCGGAGATTGAACATCCGGATCAAGGTTTCAATTCTACCGGCAATGGTCAGAAAGTCATTCTTGGAAATGGCCTCTCCGGTGGCGGCCTGCAAATAGTTTGCGTAATCGTCAAGAGACAAAGGAATGAACTTCGCCGGCATATCGCAAACCAATAGCGAATGCAAAACACAGTTTTCATCATACAAATCCTTTATCATTTCTGCCTTCCCTTCTACTGTATAAGGGGGATAGCCTCCCAGGATTTCTTTCGCCGGTGGCCAGGCCCTTCGATGACAGGCTCCTCTTGGACTCACCGCGTAAGAAAGGGCCGAACCGAAGGCCCCTCTGGGCTCATAGGCCGGAAATTCCATTCCTTTTACGTGCATGGCAAATCGAGCCGAATCTTTTCCGATGTGCTCGGAAACGGCCTTTACTCCCCCGGCCAGGATATCACCAAAGCCTTGCCGGTAGGCAATCATCTGGATAGCGGCCAGGCTGGCCTCACTATCACCGAACCGAATTTCAACTCCCTCTGTCTCTCTGGACGAAATCAAATCCTTGGCAAAACATTCCATGAGGAAGCCGATCACATTCCCTGTGGAGATGGTATCCACCCCGAGCTTATCGCAGAGGATGTTGGCCTGGATGATTGCGGGAAGATCATCGATGAGCAGATTGGATCCAAACATCCCCAGGGTTTCATATTCCGGCCCTTCCAGTTCGCTGCCTTTATATTTGCCCTCGGAGACCCGGGTGATCATACTGCAATGGGTAAAGCAGGAGAGGCAGGCCTTGCGGGAAATCGTGCTCTTATACACTCCCACGGAATCAATCTTCTCCAGGGCCTTCTCCCATGTGCCGAACTGAAAGTTCTTCGTCGGAAGAATCCCTCCTGTATGGGTGATATTAAGGGTCAGGGGAGTTCCATATTTCATTCTCGCCTGGGCCACGACGCTCTTCTTGGCGCGCTGATAATTTTGCCGGTTGAGTTCGATCAATCTTTTGCGGTCATGAAGGTCAACTTCTTTCTTTCCCTTGACCACAATTGCCTTAAGTCTTTTTGACCCCATGACGGCGCCCATACCACCCCTTCCCGCCTGACGATATAAATCACTATTGATACAAGCAAATCTACACAAGTTTTCTCCGGCGGGTCCGATGGATGAAACTCCCGCGGAAGGATTTTTCTCGCTCTCTTTAAGCATTCTTTCCGTTTCGAAACTATCTTTTCCCCAGATCCCATCGGCTTCTCGGATCTCCATACCACCATCATCGATTTTCAGGTAGCAGGGATGATTCGCTTTCCCTCGAAGCACCATCCCGTCGTAACCGACCTTTTTCAGCTCAACCGCGATCCTGCCGCTGGAATAGCTGTCGCACCATCCATGGGTGAGAGGCGACTTGGTCACCACAACAAATTTGGACGAGCCCGTCACCATCGATCCGGTGAGGGGTCCAGTTAAAAAAAGAAGCACGTTTTCTGGAGAAAGGGGATCTGTTCTTGCAGGAAGTAAATCGAACAACAACCGTGCCCCCAGGCCTCTTCCCCCCAGGTATTTTTCAACCATTCTATCAGGAATCATGATGTTCTTCGTCTTTCCAGAAGTCAGATCAATCTCCAGCAGTTTTCCGCATATCCCTTTCATAGACCGGCTCTCCCGTAAAAATGATTCATCGTCTGTTCATCAATCATTTTTACCATATCATTTTTCACCATCATTTGTCCGATATTTTCCTATACTTTCAGGTCCACCGGTTTTCCGGTACGCGCCGAGTCTATGGCGGCCCGAATCAAAGCGAGGGCCGCTAAAGCTCCCGGTCCGTCGGTTTCGGGTTTTTTACCGGTGCGGATACAG
Organism: uncultured Syntrophaceae bacterium; assembly: GCA_964421095.1. GTDB lineage: Bacteria > Desulfobacterota > SM23-61 > SM23-61 > SM23-61 > CAYQWO01. Next base: position 1,384 of record CAYQWO010000462.1, on the reverse strand, counting down.
TCCGCAAACTCGTCGATCTCTTCGAGGATCGGGTCCCCGATCGATAAAGGGATCATTTCCGGTTGGTCTTTGCTCTTATCGAAGAGTAGCAGGGTGGTATATTTGTCCACTACCGACCAGATCTGCAGGTATTCATCAAAGGGTACATTGGGCAGGGAGAGGGTGCAGAAGAGATGGGCATCGGTCCCATAGACATAGATCCAGTTTGCCCTGGGGGAAGCATAGGTCGAGCCGAGATAGCCCAGAACGCCCGAGGCAAATTGGAACGTCGTCATGGTCACATCCTCCACATCCGCCGGAATGTAGAGTTTGTTGAAAAAGGCGAAAACTTTTTTTATCGGCCCAAAATAATAGTGCAGGGTATCCGCGTGATGGATCCCCATGGTCATGAGCGAACCTGCAGGGCATCCTGAATTGTCTCCGTACCATCGCCATTTGTCCGGGGTCAATTCAAACCCTAACCTTGCGGAGAAATTGGATTCCACCATGACCGGCTTGCCGACGCTACCTTTATCAATGAGCTCTTTCACCTTGCGAAATCCGGATAAGCGACGCATATCATGGCCAACAAAGAGGACTACCCCTGCTTTCTGACACGCCTCAACCATTTTTTCCCCATCCGCTAACGTATTGGCGATCGGTTTGTCTACAAAGACGTGCTTCCCGCGTTGAGCTGCTAACACGGTATGCTCGGCATGGATGGCATTCGGGGTGGTGAGAAGGATTCCATCAACATCGTCCCTTTTGAGGACATCCTCAAAGCTCTTCTCTTGATCACATCCATACTTTTTGCTGAAGGCCTCCCGTTTCTCCGGCTTTCTTGTGTAGCAAGTCACCATTTTTACCTTCTTACTTCTCTGGACGGCATTAGCGATCACACCTGACCAACTCCCAACCCCGATGAGAGCAACCGTTACCTTGTGCCCTTCACGCACGAATCCTTCCTCCTTTTCTATAAAAATTTTTCTGCCCTATTCTCCCTATGGAATGATCGGTAACAGCACATAAGCCGGGTGGTTTGGCCCCATGTGCAGGGTCACCTGGCCTCCGAAAATTCTTGCCGGCCGGTCGCGGGGGTCGTCATGGTAAAACGGCCCCACCCCGGTGAATTCCCTCTTCATATTCGACAACCTGCTCCCGGGCCCCGGGTAAACGTAGTCCCGCCCGCGGACGCTAAGAGCAATTCTGTAACCAGCGGGCACGACGATGCAGGTGGGCCAAATCTCGACATCAAGCTCGTACACCTTTCCAGGAGTCAGGGGTTGCTTTTGGTCGTGAGTATGATAGGGTCGGTATTCTCTGGTGAGCTCACGATCGAGCTTTCGGTGCGAAGCCCGTAGCCAGCCCTGGCCGATCGGCGTGTGCGGGTCGAGCGCTCCCATGA
>CAYQWO010000461.1:0-3646 GCA_964421095.1 uncultured Syntrophaceae bacterium | reverse complement strand
AGTTCCCGTAAATATCTGCTAAATCTATGCTTCAGCCTTATTCAGGGCCGACTCCTTAGCCAGACCGGAACCCGCGCCCTCGGCCAGGCCAACCAATCCCAGCAAAGCCTTCTGGCCCAGGTGCAAGGACCATGATGGGAACGACTGGGCCGCAGAATATGACGACGAGGAAGAAAGAACGCCTTTGTGTCTGTTTTAATTCAAGAAATATTTCTTATATATTTTGTCAACAATTCCTTTCTTTTTAATTGCAAGCAGCCCATTCTGGAACTTAAGCACCAATGCCGGATCCGATGATTTACTAAAAGCCATATAAAGATAATCAGAAATTTCTTCCAACCTATATATTCGTTCAAATTTAGATATATCTAATCCCTCTTGTTTAACCTTATATGGAAATGAGGCTTCATCAAACGCAATTAGATCAACACGGTTATTCAATAATTTATGAATATTTTGGTTATCCAATGATACCACTTCCAAACGCGCAAAACCCTTGTTTTTTAAATAAGTGGTAATTACATCATCTATGGAACAACCTATAGTATAATTTTTAGCATCTTCAAGTGAAGTTATTTTTATGTCTTTTCTGCTTTTTAATTTATATAGCGAGGTCTTGTATGGAGCAATTGTGCCAACCCACTGAAATAAACTCTCGCGTTCAGGAATTCTTGCAATTGAATAAATTAAATGATTCTTTTGAGTCGTCGCCAACATATATGCTCTTGCCCAAGGGTATTCATCAATTTTGGCTTTTATATTCACCTCTTTGAGAACAGCCAGGACCACTTCCGAAGAAATGCCTTTTATATTACCATTTTCTTGATAATTATATGGAGGAAAATCTTCAGTGACGATCGTGATATCTTGGCAATAGGCCGATAGCGACATGATGTAAACCAATATTGTGATTATTATGTTTTTCATTGCTTATCCTGCGCGGATAGGGAATTCAAAAGCCCCAGATGTTTAGAGGCCGTGGGTCGGTTGCGTGTTCAAAGGGAAGCGTTGCTCACAGGTGGGAACCAACAAGGCTCAAAGATCGGCGAGGATGGCCTAGAGGCTACGCGTGGGTGCTTGCAGCGTCAACTATTTCGCTGCAACAAGCCAAACCTCAGCGGCTTCTGCCTATCCACCATCCTTGCCTCGGATCGCCGTCTGGTCGAGCAGGCCGAACCTCAGGTGAAAGCGCTCTTCCAGCGCCTCACGGGTGCGGTGGATGTCAGCAGCAGCCGGGATCCAGGCAAGCCCGAGCTCCGGCTCGTGGTGGACCGGAAGCAGGCTTCCGATCAGGGGGTTTCTCCCGGTGCGGTCGCCAGTGTGGTTCGCCCCCTGGTGGACGGTGTGGAGCTCTCCAAGTTGGAAGTGGTAACAAAACCCCTTGTACTATGCACTTACGGTGCATAGTGTAATTGGATGGCCAAAGAGATCCTGCCCTCTGCTCTATGGGAGCGCATCGCTCCCCTGCTTCCAGTGCCACCATCGCGACCCGATGGCGGACGCCCGCGAATTGCTGACCAAGCTGCATTGCGGGGGATTCTGTTCGTGCTGAAGACAGGCATTCGCTGGGCGGATCTGCCGAAAGAGATGGGCTGCGGCAGCGGCATGACTTGCTGGCGCCGGTTGAGCGAGTGGCAAGCGCTTGGCATATGGGACCAATTGCACAGGACCCTGCTTGAAGCCTTGAACGATGCCGGAAAGATCGACTGGGAGCGAGCCGCCGTGGATGCCTCAAGCATCCGGGCAAAAAGACCCGCTACCCGTATCGGGCGCCACGAGGGCTGAAAGCCTAACCTTCGTTTCGACGTAACCAAGGGGCGGGCTTGATAGGTGCGGGCCAGGCGGCGCAGGATCGGTTTGGGAACGTCCTATATGATTGCCGCTGCCCCCTTGGAAGCTAGGGCTCCGTCAAAAAGACTGGCCCGCCCGGGAAGTGGTACCACAGATTGTTGCACTCCGAAAGGGGTTGCACGGATAGCAGTGTCGACAATTTCAGGCACCCGGGCATAGGGCGTTCCCTCCTTTTCAAAGGAGGTCCCATGGACCGGGTCGTCGCTGACATCATCAACCCCATCGCCTGCGGACTGGACGTCCACTCCGCTGTCGTTGCAGCCTGCCTCGTGCGCCCGGGGCCCCGAGGAGGGCCTCACTATGAGGAACGTAGTTTCTGCACCAACCTTCGGGGCCTCCAGGAGCTGCGTGTCTGGCTCCTGGAGGCTGGCTGCCAAGCGGTGGGCATGGAGGCCACAGGGGTCTTTTGGATTCCTGTCTACGCGATGCTTGAAGGACACGTGCCCATGGTTGTGGGCAACCCGAATCACATGGCCAATCTCCGCGGCCATAAGACCGATCGGAAGGACGCGAAGTGGATCGCCGGCCTCATCCGGCATGGATTGATCCGACCCAGTTTCGTGCCGCCGGCGGAATTCCGGGATGCCAGGGAACTGACCCGTGCGCGCCGCCAACTGGTTAACGCCAGGACAGCTATCCGCAATGAGATCACGCGGCTCCTGGCTCACCAAGGCATCCCGCTGAGGGGAGAAGGAGTTCTCAGCGACCTATTCGGGGTCTCCGGCATGGGGATTCTGGAGGCGCTTGCAGAAGGGCGCCCCGTGCAGGATGAACTTCCCCATCTCCTCCATCGGAGTGTGAAGGGTAAGCAGGAGGCCATCAGCGCAGCGTTGGAGGCCGGCCTGCGAGATGCCCTCCGGCCCCTGCTGGCTATGCACCTGGGGCGCCTGGAATCCGTTGCCGAGGACATTCACCAAGTGGAGAAGCTCATCGCCAGGCAGTTGGCCCCACACAGGGCGAAGATCGACCTGCTCATGACCATTCCCGGCGTGAACCTGATTTCTGCGTGTGTACTCATCGCCGAACTGGGGGTGGACATGACCCAATGGCCAACCCCCAAGCACCTTTCCGCCTGGGGTGGGGTAGCGCCGGGATGCAGGGAGAGTGGGGGCGTTACGAAGAGGGCCCGGGTCCGGAAGGGGAATCCATTTGTCTGCACGACCATGGTGGAATGTGCCACCGCAGCTATCCTCAAGAAGGACTGCCACTTTGCAGGAGTTCATCGCCACCTATGCGCACGCACTGGCAGCAGGATGAAGGCCAAGCTGGCCATCGCCAGAAAGCTTCTGGTGATCGTCTACCACCTCCTCACCTCGGAGCGTCCCTATCAGGAGCCCCAGCGCAAGGACCTCCCTCCCAAGACCAAGGAAAGGATCGCTCGTCGCCATGTCCAAGGCTTAGCAAAGCTAGGGATCGAGGTCCAGTTGCCCGATCATCCCTTTCGAGATAACTGACCCCAAATCAAGGGAATCGACATGGCTTTCATAGCAGGGGGGCGAAGCGATCGGGCCGAACCCCACGGATCGCGGGAAGAACGGGACCAAGCACCACCTGATGACCGATGCGAACGGGATCCCCCTGAGCGTATTGATCGGCCCAGCGAACCAACACGACTCCGTTCCCTTCGAGAAGATCCTCGATGCAGTTCCTGGTGTTCGCCGAGGCCGGGGAAGACCGCGAAAGAGGCCAAAGAAAGTTCACGCAGACAAAGCCTACGACTTTCGGCGATGCCGGCTCGCCTGTCGAAAGCGAGGGATGCATTCGCGTATCGCCAGGAGGGGCGTGGAGTCTGCGG
>CAYQWO010000460.1:2960-3652 GCA_964421095.1 uncultured Syntrophaceae bacterium | reverse complement strand
TCCATGCCCTTAAATTTCCTGCAAAATCTGTGTCCGCTTCGAAGCGGCTGCTTGAAAAAAGGAAAGGGCAGCTCGGAGATAGTAGGATTTTATTAAACTGAGCGGAAAGAGTCAAGGGCGGCTACCGAACTCGAGATCGTTTGTTCTTGACAGAGGTGACATTTCTTGTTAAGCGTTATTTGATATTATTAGGCAGTCTAAATTTATCGACCAAAGAAACCCGACAAACCAAATTAGTCCAAAAACAATTTGAGGGTTTTAAAATGAGCAAACGAGCCTTGATCACAGGGATTACGGGTCAGGATGGAAGTTATTTGGCAGAGCTTCTCCTGTCCAAAGGTTATGAAGTTCATGGGCTCATCCGCCGGTCCAGCACTTTTAACACGGAGAGAATCGATCATATCTATTCTGACCCTCACGATCGCAACGTCAAACTCTTCCTGCATTACGGCGATTTGAACGATAGCGGCCAATTTGGCCATCTGATCTATAACCTGCAGCCCGATGAAATTTACCATCTGGGCGCTCAGAGCCATGTGCGCGTGAGCTTTGACATGCCAGAATACACCGGTAATATTACGGGCCTGGGAACCATCCGCCTCCTGGAAGCCATTCGCAGGAGCGGGATCAAAACTCGTTTCTACCAGGCCTCCTCAAGCGAAATGTTTGGAGATGCACCGCCTCCGCAGAAC
>CAYQWO010000460.1:1100-2950 GCA_964421095.1 uncultured Syntrophaceae bacterium | reverse complement strand
TCAGGCCCAGGAGTCCTTACGGAGCCGCGAAAGTTTACGCCTACTGGTTGGTGAAAAACTACCGGGATGGTTATGGTCTGTTTGCTGTCAATGGGATCCTTTTTAACCGTGAATCGCCGCGGCGTGGCGAAACCTTTGTTACCCGCAAAATCACCAGAGCCATCGCCAGGATGAAATATGGCCTTCAAGATAAGCTCTACCTGGGAAATTTGGAAGCGGAAAGGGACTGGGGCTATGCCGGCGATTTTGTCCAGGCCATGGAGCTGATGCTCCAGCAGGATGAACCGGAGGATTATGTCATCGCCACAGGAGAAAGCCACTCGGTCAGAGAATTTACGAATCTCGCCTTCGGCCATGCAGGAATTGAGTTAGAATGGAAGGGGGAGGGAGTTCACGAAAAAGGGATCGTTCGCTCTTTGTCTCCAACCGCTGCCCCTGCCTTGAGAGTAGGAGATACTGTGGTCGAGATTGATCCGCGATATTTCCGTCCCACGGAAGTGGAACGTCTTTTGGGGGATTATTCCAAAGCCAGGCGAAGATTGGGCTGGGAACCCAAAGTGAGGTTTCGGGAGTTAATCAAGATGATGGTAGATGCGGATATGAAGGCCCTGGAAGAATTAAGGCGCGCCCAGGACATCATAAGAAAATTATCCAATGGGCAGAAGGTTTAGGTCAAAGTGGGCGCACCCATTGTCTCGATAGTTAAGGCCGGGGAGGATGTGGAGCTTGCTGTGCGCGAAGCAGTGTCCTTGGCAGGCGGACTGGACGAGATCGTCAATTCAAAATCAAAAGTTTTAATAAAGCCCAACCTGGCCTCGTGCGACCGATCTGGAACCGGCAAGATTACCAATGCCCGGGTGACCGAGGCCGTCACCAGAATTGTCCTGGAAAGGAAGCCCAAAGAAGTCATCATCGGGGAAGGATCTGGCGTGGGTTATGATTTTCCAGACCTCCAGGATACGATGAAGGCCATGGAATTATCAGGAACCAAAGAAGTGGCGGAAAAACTCGGGGTACCCGTAGTGGACTTGAATCAGGACCGGCACCGGGAGGTAGAGGTTCCGAATGCCCTGGTGATGAAATCCGTAAAGATCGCTGAGACTGTCCTGGACAGCGATGTGATTATTAGCATACCGGTAATGAAGACGCATATTCGAACGGCGGTCACCCTGAGCCTCAAGAATATGAAAGGCGTGATGCTGGGTGTGGAGAAGAAAAAGACTCATCGTTTGGGGCTGGATCTGGCAATCGTCGACTTGGGTTCAATCGTCCGGCCTCATTTTTCCGTCGTCGATGGCCTGCTGGGCATGGAGGGGATTTGGGAATATCCGGATGATTGCGTTCCCATGGGTCTGATCGGCGCAGGCCGGGATCCCGTGGCCGTAGATAGCGTTTTCGCTCAGATCATGGGAGTGGAGCCGCGGGACATTATGCATCTGGTGTACAGTCAGAAGAAGGGGTTGGGAGTATACGACCCGAAGGCCATGGAAACAGTTGGAGTGCGCATAGATGAGGTCCGTCGTCCGTTTGAACCGGCCTTCGAGGTTTTGCGGAACCGCTATCCGGGTCTGAGCATTCAAGCCGAGAAGGCGTGCACGGGATGTACTGGAGAGCTGATTAGCACCTTGATTTACATCCGGGAAGCAAATTGCGTGGAAAAGTTGGGAGATCTGACCGTCGTCATGGGAGAGGCTCCAGAAAATCTGGCAGGGGATAAAGTGGTGGTCATCGGAAACTGCGCCCAGAAGCTAAAAGAGCAATATCCCTTTGCTGCCGGATGCCCGCCTGCTGTTGACGCCATCACCGAGAAGGTCTGTCAGGCCGGTGAGATCGACGCGAAGCTGGTTTTT
>CAYQWO010000460.1:0-1090 GCA_964421095.1 uncultured Syntrophaceae bacterium | reverse complement strand
CAGCTCATCTGCGGCAGGAAGCTGAATTGACTGTCCCTTTCCCCCTCTGAGGGCAAAAAGTTAAGGTGCTGGCTCGAAATGGTCGATATCCAAGATGGTGTTCGTGCTTTCCTTGGCGAAAATGGGTCTTACCTTTAGCCCAATTTTTACCTCTTCGGGCTGAATCCCCTCCAAGATATGAACGATGGGCGTATCTGCCCCTCCCAATTTGATCATGGCCAAAATAAATGGGGCTGTTCTGGGCAAATGTTTGTCGTTGTAACGGACGACCGTAAAATTCGTCACCTCCCCAGCATTCTGCAGCTCGACCCAGTTGTTCTGTAGATCCTCCAGGCAGAGGACGCAGGTTTGCCGGGGGGGAACGAACACCTTACTGCATTTATTACACCGGACTCCCAGAATCTTCTTCTGGTCACGGATTGTGGTGATGAATTTAGAGCCCACCTTCCCGGCAAAGTAGGTGTAAGGGAGGGCCAGTTTCCCTTCCACTACAAAGCAATCGGTCAAATCGTGATTCATCGAACTCCTCCTCCGCGTCGGGCAAAGAGCAAAGGGCATAGAGCTGAGAGTTAGCCTTAATATTGCATAAAAACCGCTAACAATCTTCGCGAAACCCTTTCGGGGAGAGGCCTGGAATGGGGTTTCCCGAATTTTCCTGGACTCAACCGGATGTTACCTTTTGTCATGCCCGCGCAGGCGGGCATCCAGTGTTTTAGGACAGTCCTGGATTCCCGCTCCCCGCTTTCGCGGGGACAGGTTTCGCGGAATGACGAGCCTGCACTATGCGAATAATTATGCAGCGTTAGGGTTAAGAATCTCAAATTATCTCGTTGGCCATGCGCTCTGCTACTTGTCAAGTTCAAATGGATTCTCCCTATTGGGATTTTCCCGAACCCTCATTCATCGATCTCAAAATATTTAATGTCATGAATGCTCCCTGTCCTCTGGTCAGCCCAAACCGGACGCAGTCGAGTCCCTTTTTCTTTTCCTTGAGCCTCTTTGACTTGGAAAATCTGATCTGGCCGCATGAGGTGCCAGAAGGTCTCGTTCCCTTTGCATCCGTCGAGCAGGACATGAATGGACCCGTAAG
>CAYQWO010000459.1:0-3655 GCA_964421095.1 uncultured Syntrophaceae bacterium | reverse complement strand
TTGAAGATGGCCGAAGAGCACGGGCTGGATATCCGCCAGGTAGCCGCGAGATATCCCGGGGAAAAAATCGGGAAGAAGGAAATATTAGGCTTCCTGGAAGAGAGAAAGGGAAAAGACGTGCAAAAAGAAACCCTAGCCCCCGAGGTGCCCCAGGAGGAAGAGGTCAGGCCCTTGAGTGGGGCCCTCCGCGCCATGGCCGAGCACATGGCCTTGAGCACCCGGACCGCAGCCCGGGTTACCACCATGGCTGAAGTGGACATGACTGAACTGGTCAGATTGCGCGAAGCACTGAGGGAGAAATTCAAGCAAGACTACGGGGTCAGCCTGACCTATGTTCCTTTTGTGATCCGGGCCATCTGCCAAGGGGTGAAAGAGTTCCCGATCCTGAATGCTTCCCTGCGGGGCGAGGAAGTGGTCTTCCACCGCTCGGTTCATGTGGGCATAGCCGTAGATACCGGCGAAAGTCTGCTGGTTCCGGTAATCAAGGAGGCCGCCAAAAAAGGGATCGTGGAACTCAGCCGGGAGGCCCTGCAGTTGACGGAAAAGGCGCGGGCCGGAAAACTCACCCTGCGGGAAATCCAGGGGGGAACGATCTCTCTGACCAATGCCGGGGTTTACGGAGCGCTCTTGGCGACTCCCATCATCCATCAGCCCCAGAGTGCCATCCTCTGGATGGGCAAGGTCATGGAGACGCCGGTGGTGCGGGAAGGGCAGATTGTGATCCGGTCAATGATGTACCTATGCCTATCTTACGACCACCGCATCATCATGGGGGCCCAAGCCGTACGGTTTCTCCAAGCGGTTAAGAAAAGCCTGGAGAATCCGTATCCTCAACTCCTTGACTGAAAAATTTTTTTGGCTGAGCCCCGCGAGAACCCCCATCTTCTTGACTCTGTTAGATTTCTTGATAAGGAGGCTTACGATGAGGACAGACAAGGATTATCAAAATCGATTGTATTCTTACAAGCGCAATATCTATCTTAAAGGAGAAAGAGTGGGGCGGGACCATCCATCCTTCCAGCCGGGGGTTAATGCCATAGCAGAGAATTTCCGCCTGGCTCTGAACCCCCTGTACCAGGATTTATTTACCACCACCTCTCATCTCACCGGCAAAAGGGCTAACCGTTTCAATTGCCCTCCGCGGAGCATGGAGGATTTATTGAAGAAGATTGAATGTGTGCGGACATTGGCCCAGCAGCTGGGGGGCTGTGCGTTGCGTTGTGGCGGGATGGATAGCCTGAGCGGCATCTCTGTGGTGACCCGCGAAGTAGATCAGGAATGCGGCACCGAGTATCATCAACGGTTTTTGAAATTCCTGCAATATATGCAGGAAAACGATTTGGTCACCTCCATTCTTTTGACCGATCCCAAAGGGGACAGGAGCTTGAGGCCCCATCAGCAGGCTGACCCGGACATGTACCTGCGCATCCTGGAGAAGAAATCCGATGGCCTTGTCGTAAATGGAGCCAAGCTTTTTGGGGAGACGGCTGTCCAGGACGAACTCACCGTGGCCCCAACGAGGGCCATGACCGAAAAAGACGGGGCCTACGCCTTGTCCTTCTCGGTGCCTGCTGATTATGACGGAGTTACCATTCTGTGCAAGCCCGTGCAGGCTCCCCATCGCAGAAAGATCAGAGCGCCCTATGCCGAATATGGATATCCGGGGATCACCATAACTGTTTTCGATAAGGTATTCATCCCCTGGGAGCGGGTGTGGTTATGCGGGGAGTGGAAATATGCCGGCAGGCTCTCCTTTCTGGTCGCCCTTTACCACAGAACCAGTTATTGCGGCTGCAAGGCTGCGGTGACGGACCTGATCTTGGGTGCCGCAGCCCTGGTTGCAGAATATAACGGGCTGGAAAAGGAAAAGCATATTCGGGAAAAGTTAGCCCATCTGGCGGCGACGGCCGAACAGGTCTATGCCTGCGGAGTGACGGGGGCCGTAAGGGCCAAGCCCTCAGCTTCGGGGACTTTCATTCCCGACCCGATATATATCAACGCCGGTCGTTACCATGCCGGAATGAATATTTACCATGAATATGAGACGCTCTCCGATATTTCGGCCGGACAGGGGATCAATCTGCCGACCGAGGAAGATTTTCTGACTCCCGAATTGGACCGCTTCACGAAAAAGTACATCAAGCGCAAGGCCGATGTACCGGCCGAGAACATCTGGCGGCTATTCCGCATGGTGGATGAGATGATCTATTCAGAGCAGGCCGGGTTTTGGCAGGCAGCCGGGCTCCATGGTGGTGGCTCGCCCGTAATGGAACGGCTTACCATTTTGGCAAACTATGACATGGATACGAAAAAGAAGCTGGTCAAGCGCCTGGCTGGAATAGATTGACATGTTCTCCCCGGTGGGGTCGAGTTCTGGATATAGGCTCTGACCTTGCGGCCGTGGGGATACATGCGGAACAGTGGTTAGACTGTCCATCGGACAACCGTCGAGCAGCTTGCGCAGAGTGAGCAGGCGAAAGACGCTTACGGCGATCTCTGCGGTAAAATCTTATTAAAGGATTTTTCTTATGGCACCGAAAGCATTAGCCGGAATCCGCATACTCGACCTTACGCAAATTTACGCTGGCCCCTATTGCTCGATGCTTTTTGCGGACATGGGGGCCGAGGTCATTAAGATTGAACCCCCGAGAGGAGAACTCATCCGGGACAATCCTCCTATGGTCAAGGAAGGCGAGGGAGGTCCCCACGACCGCAGCCGGAGCGGATATTTCCTGACCCTTAACCGGAATAAATATGGGATCACTTTGAACCTGAAACATCCCAAGGCGCTCAGCATTTTCAAAGAGTTGGTCAAGATCGGGGATATCGTCCTGGAAAATTATGCCCCGGGCGTGATGAAGCGCCTGGGCATTGAATATCCGGTCTTAAAAGAAATCAACCCCCGGATCATCATGTGCAGCATCAGCGGCTTCGGGCAGTGGGGTCTATACTCGGAGCGGATGTCCTTTGATGTCATTGCTCAGGCCATGAGTGGGATGATGTCGGTTACCGGCCACCCGGATTCCCCTCCTACAAAGGTGGGAACATCATTGGGAGACGTCAGCGCCTCTGTCCATGCCGCTTTCGCGATTATGGCTGCGCTTTGGTACCGGCAGAAGACCGGGGTGGGCCAATATATTGATGTTTCCATGCAAGAATGCATGGTGGCCATCCTCGAAGGAGGAATTCCAAGATGGACGGTCGGAAAGGAACTTTTGACCCCGATCGGTTCTATGAATCCCCATGAGTGCCCCATGGCTGCCTTCCGCTGCAAAGACGGATACATCATCATCGCCACCGTGGGAGATGAGCACTGGCAGCGTTTCTGTAGAGCCATCAACCGCCCGGACTGGGCCGCAGACCCCAGGTATCGCACGAAAAGACAACGCTGGGAGAAAAAGTATATTCTGCAAGAAGAGATTGAAAAATGGACGAGCCAGCATACCGTGAAAGAGGTCGGTGAGATCATGGACCGGGAGCGAGTGGCCAATTCCCCTATCATGAATATCCAACAGGTGGTCGATGACCCCCACCTGAATGAGCGCGGGTATTTTATGGAGATCGAGCACCCCATCATCGGCAAGGCCAAAATTCCCGGGATTCCCTTCCAGCTCTCGGAGACTCCGGGCAAAATTGAAAGGCCCTCCCCATTGGT
>CAYQWO010000458.1:0-3656 GCA_964421095.1 uncultured Syntrophaceae bacterium | reverse complement strand
CCCTTCTTTCCTGAAAATTTCCGTCCCCTCGATTCCCCGAGTTCACCTACAAATCATTGGTGGAAGCAACATTCAGGAACGATGATTACGATCTGAAAGCAAGCCTAACTTCCGTGGTCAGGCAGGGGACAAGCGAGTTTCGCAAGTCCCGATCCCTTGGACTGTGTTCTTGGTCGCCATTCCGCTTTTTTAACATTCATGCTACAGGCTGCGGCCCTTTACGAAACAGCCTATCGTTTGAAGTAGTCGTTCACCGCTTCCCATGCAACCGACTTCAAAAGCGCCGTAATTTCGGGACTAAGGTCAGCGGTGTATTTGAGTGCTTCCGGAGATTTTCGATAAAGCGCGGCGTATACCGTGCACGCAGCAAGATAGGTTCCTGCCAGACTGGGATGCCGCTTGTCCGATTGGTACAGCTCTATGTCTGAGCGCTTGGCGATCGCCTTGGCAAAAGCAAGCCCAGCGGGAATCACGAGCGCGTCATTGGCGTTCCCCGCTTGGGTGTATTGTTCGGCCAGTTGACCCGTCATCTCTGGCTTATCCTTGTAGGCCCAAGACATGAACAGCACTGGACGAATGCCATTGCGCACCAAGATCTGCGAATATTTGCGCACCGTTTCGTGGAACACACCCTGTAATTGCGGGTGCACAGGGCACTGGCTGCAATCCATCATGATAGCGGTGTCATATTGACGCCCCGGTTTATTAAAACGGATTTCGTTGTCGCCGACGAATGAATAACGACCGAGACCGTTGGGCCGCAGGAGGGAATCGATGTCATGCCAATCCAGGCCCGCACCACTGATAGTCGCTGATGTGCTACGCACCCGAGAGCCTGGCCCCGCTGATAGCACCAGCCGGCCGAAGTGATTGTGCATGCTGTCGTTGTAATAAAAGAAACTGTTACCTACCCAAAGAATCGATTCAGGCTTCTCGCCGATCTCGATTCGCTGAGGTTTGGTTTGCCCCCAAAGGCCTACGGGCACAGTTATCAGCGCGAGCAGCAGGGCAGAAGCGGTCGCTAAACGAATATTCGGATTTCTCCACATGATTTATCTCCTCCTGGAAAGCGGCACCTCATAGTTTTATAATGCTCAGAATTCCTTTTTATATTTATTATATTCTTTCTCTAAGAAATAACAACCAGATAGATTCTTCTTCCCTTGCTCCTGAAATCCGCAGGATGGACCTTCCCTCGGAACTTTTCTACACTCAAAGCCCTTCTCGTCATTCCTGCAGCTTCGGCGACGTCCTTTACCGTATACCGATATTCCACTTTCGGTTTGTAAGGGGCTTGGATCCCTTTTTAGGAATTTCGACCTCCTGCATTTTTCCACCTTTGGTAGAGTGTTGTGCGAGTGACATAGATTATTTAGCACGTGGATGACGATTTGCAAGAGATATCTTCAATCTTGAGCCAAGATGGTCAACCTGCATATTTCGGGATGAAAGTGTTGAAATCCTCTCTCTTTGTCAACCACTCGACCGATTCCCATTCGAGGCTTGCCGCGCAACAGGCCGAAGATTTCAATCAACAATCCTCGGATTATCTCGCTCAGCCCCTGGGCTTATTTGCCTACTTGCCTTGAAATCACTCTAACCATTTCTTTCAGCATTCTTCGGATAGATGCATCTTCTCACGAGGCAAAATCATGAAGGAAAGATTGGTATAAGACGCAAGGCCATTCCCACCTCTATCGTCCGCAGGAAAATAGAGATTTGACGATAAATGCTTTTGATAGCAAAATGTTAGACTGTCGGAGTTTGTTACTGGTCAAAGCCACCCAAAACCAAGATTGTGGGCGACAAGGACTCATCCTTGGTTAGCGGCTTCACCTACTAATGCTCCTTCTGACTTAGCTCGGAAAGGTAACGATTGCGCATTGAAATGTGCATAAAAAAGGCAGAGCCAATCTTGACCCTGCCTTTGATCTTTGAAAATGAAATATATGAATTAGTTTTTCGTCCTTTTGCAGGATCCCCAAAAGCCAACCAAAAAAGAGAGCTGAAGATATACCCACGGATCACCATTTTGCCCCGTCTAAAGAAGAGAGTGGCTATTTCTTCTTTAGGCCCAATTTTTCCACCATCATTTTCTCTTCTTCACACAATTCCGTTACATAATGCACATAATCCTCGGTGTTTTTATAAAATGGCTCCATGTCAAATTTCTCCAAAATTTTTTGATAGTCCGGATCTTCCATCCCTTTCTTGAAAGCATCATGGAGTACCTTGACTATGCTGGGGTCCATCCCTTTGGGGCCAGCGATGCCAAAAGGAGAGTTGGAGACGATCCCATACCCCAGCTCTTTCAGGGTGGGAACGGTGGGCCACTTCTTGGTGCGCTGAATCCCCCAGGTGACCAGGAGGCGAAGCTCGCCGGAATCAACCGGAGGTCCGGGTGGGGCTGCCGCGGCCATAACATGTCCGCCCAGAACAGGCTTCCAAGGTATCTCACCTGCTTCTCTCAGGACATGGACCCATTTGATTCCTTCCTTCAGGGCAAGCGTTTCCATGGTAATATGAGGACCACTCCCGGCCCCCGGCGTGGCATAGGTAACTTTTCCCGGATTGGCTTTCGCATAGGCGACAAACTCATTCCAGGTCTTCCAGGGCGCATCCGCCCTCACCATCACACCGAACGTATAGCCGGTGAGATGAATGATGTAGGTGAAATTCTTCAAAGGGTCCCAGTCTACCTTCATCATGTATGGAAACCGGAAGACTGTTATAGGAATCTGAGCAATGGTGTAGCCATCGGGTTTGGCTGTGGCGGCCATGGATGCCGGACCCTCAGTGCCAGTACCGCCAGGCTTGTTCTCGATGACGACGGGCTGCCCCAGATATTTTTTAGTGGCCTCTGCCAGAGCCCGCATGAAGATATCCGTGGCCCCCCCTGCTCCCCAGGGAACGATCAGTGTTACCGGTTTTGAAGGAAATTCCGCAGCCATCAAAGGGACTACTAGAAATAATAATATCCCGACAACCGAAAAAATACTCTTCTTTTTCATTTCCCACCTCCTCGTATATTGTGTTTTTGCCCTGAGGATCAGAGCGGAATTGATAGCATTTGCTTGTTGATCAAGATGGGGCTATAAAGGCTCCATGAGGATAAATAATCCCCTGGAGTCTCCCTACCGGCATCTTCCGGTAACTCCTTCTCATATCTTCCTCCAGAAGGTTAGAGGTTAAGGTTTAGGTTAACGGACTGGGCACGCAGGAGATTGAGAATTGGCCGTCTTCGTTTCTCCGAAGACGGACCGCAGGTCAGATGGAGATCAGCTGGAGGTGGAACGTGATTTTATTGGGGATAAACAAAAAACCTCCAAGAGAGTTTTTGGCCTCCCCTGGAGGATTCATAGGATCATCTTTTGGTAACCCCACCTTCTCATTTTAATCTCCAGAAGGCTAAAGGCTATGCTGATGGGTTCGCTGGCAATGGAGGAATGACAACCAGCTAAAAAATACTCTTTTGTTCAGTAGCAGTCAAGATAAAAATTGCTTCCGCAAGGCGCCCCTATTCTCTACCAAAATTGAGGATTTCGGTTTGAACTTTTGCATTCTGAAAGAAAATACCAAAATCACACTTTCAGGAAGGAACATAGCATGGAAGGGCATCAAAAATCCACTGAAAATGGCGGGAAGGGTCCAGAATA
>CAYQWO010000457.1:0-3664 GCA_964421095.1 uncultured Syntrophaceae bacterium | reverse complement strand
TCGCAAGTTTGTTGAGGAGGGTTTAGAGGGGCAAATCGAGAGTCCTCTGCAGAAAGGGAGAGGGCATGGGATCATAGGCGATGAGGGTTTTGTGGAGGGTGTGCGGGATCGGTTTTTAAAAAGAGTTCGTGCATCTCGTGAAGTTCCAGGATTCAAGGGGATTATTAGGCGGACTGTGCCAGCGAAGATATTGGGGGTGGTATGCAAAGAGACGGGGTTCAGTGGGGAAGAGTTACAGAAGAAGGGGGAAAGAGGAATAGGGCGTGGGCTTTTAATGGAGATGCTGTATCGATATGGGGGATTGAATCAGCGGGAGATTGGTGAGATGTTGGGTGTGGATTACAGTTCCGTTAGTGTTGCGAGGAAGAGGTTTCAGTTATTGTCTGAGGGGGACAAGAAAGTTTTAGAGTTGATGGAAAGAGTGCAAAATAAAATAAGTCAAGGATAAAGATTTGACCCCCACTCCATATAAAAAAACATGGGAGGGGTAAATGGGACTTTTTAGAATCGGATTGGTCATCGTTTCCATCCTTCTCTTTACGAGTTTTGGTCTGGCGGAAATGGTAAGCAAAAAATTCACCACCGAGGAGATCAAGAAAATGTCCGAGACAAGTGCAGTGATCGAGACGAAGTTAGGAAATATCGAACTTCGGTTTTTCCCCGACGTCGCACCAAATCATGTGCGAAATTTTATAGACCTGGCCAAAAAGGGATTTTACGACGGGACAACCTTCCACCGGGTAATTCCCGGATTCATGATTCAGGGAGGAGACCCCAATACAAAAAGTCCCGATCGGTCAAAGCATGGGATGGGCGGCCCGGGGTACACGATTAAGGCGGAGTTTAATGAAAAACCGCACAGAAGAGGAACCCTTTCCATGGCTAGGTCCCAAGATCCTGACAGCGCCGGTTCTCAATTCTTCATCTGCGTGGCGGACGCACCCTACTTGAACGGAAAATATAGCGTTTTTGGCGAAGTGGTTTCGGGAGTAGACGTGGCAGACAAGATCGTCAGCCAGGCTAGGGATAAGCGGGACAAT
This sequence comes from uncultured Syntrophaceae bacterium, assembly GCA_964421095.1. Lineage (GTDB taxonomy): Bacteria > Desulfobacterota > SM23-61 > SM23-61 > SM23-61 > CAYQWO01. Next base: position 2,624 of record CAYQWO010000457.1, on the reverse strand, counting down.
CCCAACGACAGGATTGAGATGAAGGTAAAAATCATCGAGAAATAGGAGAATATGCTTGAAAATCAAAGGGTTGGCTGGGTCCGACCCGGAAGAATTTGCCGGGCCATGTTCGTATTAGGGGCCGAGTGGGAGGAAGAGGAGATTTTGGAATGGGCAGATGATCCTTCGTATCAAAGAATTATGGGGAGCTGAGTTGGGTTAAAACTTTATTAAACTCAAATTCGAATATTGAGAAGTAGGGTTTGGGATTTCCTGCTTCGAATTTCGGGTTTGCCATGGGCTTCTATGGTCTCCAGCGAAGCACGGGCTTGCGGTTGGCCAGCACTTCATCCAGACGGGAGACCTTCGTTTTATGGGGAGCATTAAGGAGTAAACCGGGTTCGGTTTCCGCTTCTTTGGCGATCCGGACCATGGCTTCGATGAATTGGTCAAGGGTCTCTTTGGCCTCACTCTCGGTAGGCTCGATCATCAAAGCCCCGTGAACGACCAGGGGAAAATAGATGGTGGGCGGGTGGAATCCATAGTCCATCAGCCGTTTAGCGATATCTAAGGCCGTCACCCCGTATTTATTTTGCCATCGATCGCTGAACACGCACTCGTGCATGCAGGGAAAGTCGTAGGGCAGGTGGTAATGGTCCTTCAGCTTAGCCCGGATGTAATTGGCATTCAGCAGGGCGACTAGGCTCGCTTTTTTTAATCCCTCTGCACCCATGGAGAGGATGTAGCCATGCGCCCGGACCAGAACGGCGAAATTTCCGTAGAAAGATCGGACTTTGCCAATACTTTTGGGCCGGTTGTAATCGAAATGGAAGCGTTCCCCTTTGCGGGTGATGACCGGAACGGGAAGATACTCGGCGAGATGCTCCTTCACGCCCACCGGCCCCGACCCTGGCCCGCCTCCTCCGTGGGGCGTAGAAAATGTTTTATGAAGATTGAAGTGCAGAACGTCTACTCCCATGTCGCCCACCCGCGTGAGCCCCAGGAGAGCATTCAGGTTTGCTCCGTCGCAGTAGACCTGCCCGTCTTTGCGGTGCACAATCTCTGCGATCTGGCAGATATTTTCTTCAAAAAGGCCGAGGGTGTTTGGGTTGGTGATCATGAGGGCGGCCACGTCTTCGTCCATTTTTTCCTCTATGGCCTGCGGCGACAGCACCCCCCTCTCATTTGATTTCACCTGAATGACCTGATACCCGCAAAGACTCGAACTGGCCGGGTTCGTTCCGTGAGCTGTATCTGGAACCAGGACTTTTCGCCGCGGGTTTCCTCGATCGCTCAGGTAAGCGCGGATCATAAGCATGCCGGTGAGCTCTCCCTGAGCACCGGCAGAAGGCTGGAGGGTTACCCGCTCCATGCCGCTGATCTCGCAAAGGAACCTTTCAAGATCATACATGAGCTGCAAGGCTCCTTGCGAAATCTCCTCTGGTTGATAGGGATGGGCCCCGGCAAAGCCCGGGAGCCGAGCGAGATCCTCGTTGACCTTGGGGCTGTACTTCATCGTACAGGAGCCCAGAGGATAAAAGCCGGAATCGACCCCATAGTTCCACTGAGAAAGACGGGTAAAATGGCGAACGATTTCCACCTCGCTCATTTCCGGCAATCCTTCCAGGTCCTTGCGGATCAATTTGCCGGGCCAGATTTTTTCCGGGTTGGCCCTCTGGACATCCAACCTGGGCAGCGAATAACCCTTTCTGCCGCGACCGCCTCGTTCGAAAATCAAGGGTTCATTTAAAATCATTCCACACTCGTCCGGCCATTCTTCTTTCATACTGAACTCCTCGACTCTTCCGAAGTCTCTCCCAGGATTTCAGCAAAATGATCAATATCTTTCTTGGAATGTTTTTCGGTGACGCAGACCAGGATTTCTCTCTCCATTTCCGGATAGAACCGCTTCAGCGGAAAACCCCCGACGATCCCTTTCTTCAGCAAAGTCTGGAGAATGGAGGGTACATCTCCATTCAAGGTGAACACGAACTCATTGAAGGTGGAGGCAGAGAATCGTAAGCTTCCGGTTCCGCTTAGTCTCTTTTTCGCATACTCACACTTACTCAAATTTATCTCGGCCAACTCCTTCAGGCCTTGCCTGCCCATTACGGTCAGGTAAACCAAGACGGCCAGGGCGCATAATGCCTGGTTGGTACAAATATTGGATGTGGCTTTTTCCCTACGGATATGCTGCTCCCGTGTGGCCACAGCCAGGACAAACCCCCGGCGGCCTTGCCGATCGACGGTTTGGCCCACGAGTCTGCCGGGCATGGACCGAAGAAAGCTCTCCTTACTCGCGAAAAATCCAACGTACGGACCACCGAAGTTCAAGGCGTTCCCAAAACCTTGGCCTTCTCCCACGACGATGTCCGCCCCTAAAAGACCGGGGGGCTGAAGAAGGGCTAAGGATAGAGGTTCGGCCACAGCCACGACCAACAAGGCTCCTTTGGCGTGGGCCATATTGGCGGCTTCCTCCAAGTCTTCCAGGCAGCCGAAGAAGTTGGGCTGTTGCAGCACCACTGCGCTCGTTTCTTCATCCAGCTCGCGTTGCAAGACTTCCAGGTCGGTGATCCCTGCGGGGGTGTAGGAAATTTCCCCCAACTGCAAATTCAAAGGATAGGTATAGGTGCGGGCGACCATCC
>CAYQWO010000456.1:0-3676 GCA_964421095.1 uncultured Syntrophaceae bacterium | reverse complement strand
GGTATTCTTTTCCCTGATCTGGTTTTCGCCGGCCTTAGGCGCGGAGGCCAAGAACGTGATTCTGCTCATCGGGGACGGGATGGGGCCAGAGTCTGTGGGATTGGCCATTTATTATAATCGCTTCATGAACGGGATGGACAAGCGGTTGAACATGGAGCGTCTGATGGCTGCCGGGAATACCGGTTATTGTCTCACCTATCAATATGGCACGGTCGTCACCGATTCCGCTTCCGCGGCCACCGCCTTGGCCTCCGGGGTGAAGACGCGGGATGCGATCATTGGGAAAGACCATGATGGGCGGTCGATGAAGACCATCACGGATGTTGCCCGTCAACTCGGAAAATCCGCTGGCCTGATCAGCAACACGCGAATGACCCACGCTACTCCTGCTGCCTTCTACGCTCATATTATTCATCGGGATATGGAAAATGAGATTGCTGCCCAGCTCATTGAGCGAGGCGACCTGAATGTGGCTTTCTCTGGAGGAGCCCGGCATTTCATCCCTGCAGGAATGAAGGTCGAGGAACATCCTGACCTAAAGGGCATCGCTAAAGAAGCCGGATGGGGAGCGTCAACACGAAAAGACAGCCGGGACCTGCTTGGGGAAGCCAAGAGTAAAAGATATGCCATCGTAACCAATGACCGCGAGCTTTCTGCTCTGGAGGCCAAGAACACAGATAAAGTTCTGGGTCTTTTCGCGGCCTCAGGTTTCCCCAGCGCCATCGACCGTCAGCCCCATCACCAGACTGGGGTGCCCACGCTCTCCCAGTTGACCGAGAAGGCTCTGGAGATCCTGAAGAAAAATCCCCAGGGATTTTTCTTGATGGTCGAGGGAGGCCAGATTGATTGGGTAGCCCATGGCAATGATGTGGCCAGCGTTCTTCACGAAATGTTAGAATTTGATCAGGCGATCGGTGTAGCTATGGCCTTTGCCGAATCAAACGCGGACACGTTGCTTATCGTGACCGCTGACCATGATACCGGAGGATTGGCCATCGCCTACAGTAATTATCAGCCTCCTGCACCCGTAAAGTTGCCCAGTGGAGAGACCTGGAGGACGAAATACAACTTTGGGGAGAAAGGGATCTTCGAGAAGATGGCCAAGCAGAAAAAATCATTCCTGAGGATGGTCATGGATAGCAAGGGAAACCCCGCGGACCTGAAACGGGATGTCGAAGATAACAGTGGCTTCTCTCTGACTGAAGAGCAGGCGGTTTACGTTTTGTCCAAGGAGCCCGAAGCAGGATATCCGCCGACAAAGGATTACAGTGAGTCTTACGTGTATGGCACCAATAATCCCGTTGCCCGAATGGGACGCCTCTTGGGGAAAGAAACGAATACGGCTTGGGCCGTGGGAACGCATACCCATACGCCGGTGATGGTCATCGCCAAAGGGCCTTTGGCTGAAAACTTTCGAGGGCTCTTGGACAACGTGGACATTCCCCAGATCATCGCCCGGGGGTGGGGGACAAACCTCCCCGCGCCCAAGTGAAGAATCATTGGACGCAGATCCGCGCACGTTTTAACCAAATAGAAAGAACCGAAATGGGAAAGATTGCGGTTGATTTACAAAAATGTATCTCATGCGGCGAGTGTGCCATGGTTTGCCCCTCGATTTTCATTCCCGAGGAAGGGAAAATCCGCATCGTTGATGAAGAACATTGCACGCTTTGCGGGCATTGCTTAGCCATCTGTCCGGTGGAAGCCATTGATCATGAGGATCTGGATAAGAGTGAGTTTGTTGAACTTCCCGAAGACTTCAAGGTACCTCCGGAAACCCTTTCGTTCCTTCTCCGTTCCCGCAGGAGCTGCCGGGTATTTGTGGAAAGAGAGGTCTCCAGAGAGGCGCTGGAAAGACTAATCGATATCGCCCGTTATGCACCCACCGGGCATAATTCTCAGAATTTCGAATTCCTGGTCATCCAGAAGAAAGAACTCATCCTCGATTTGGCCAGACGGACGGCAATCTTTTACGGAAACTTATACAAAATGCTAAGCGCTCCAGGGGCAAATCTACCGCCGTGGCTGCAAAGTCACATGCGGGGCTTCCGGTTGAACTGGGAGTACTACCAAAAGGGAAAAGACCGCATCTTTCGCAATGCTCCCGCCCTCATCATCGTTCATGCTCCAGCAGAAAATGCTTCTTCCGCCCAGAATTGCCACTTGGCCATGGCCCATATCATGCTCCAGGCGCAAGCCATGGGTCTCGGGACCTGCATCATCGGGTACTTTATTACTGCTGCGGAGCGGGACCCGTCCATCATCAAGGAATTGGACATCCCGAAGGAAAACAAAATATTTACCTGCTGCACGGTTGGCTATCCCGCGCTTACCTTCAGAAAACTTGTTCAGCGGAAACCGCCAGCGGTTCGCTGGATGTAAAGGAGGTTTTTATGGAAGCAAAAATCGGCAAGGCCGTGCTGGAACTTTTGCAGGGAGATATCACCGAACAGGATACCGATGCCATCGTCAATGCGGCCAATCGTTCGTTGCTCGGAGGCGGGGGCGTGGATGGCGCGATTCATCGGGCGGCCGGTCCGCAGCTCCTGGCTGAGTGCCGAACTTTGGGCGGGTGCGAGACTGGAGATGCCAAAATTACCAAGGGCTACCGCCTGAAAGCCAAGCACGTCATCCATACCGTAGGCCCCATCTATCACTCTGAAGGCAAAAGAGCGCCAGAACTCCTGGCCAGTTGTTACCGGCGAAGCCTGGAAGTGGCCAGCGAGAGCAAACTCAAAAGTGTGGCTTTTCCCTCGATCAGCACGGGGGCGTATGGATACCCCCTGGAAGAAGCCGCCCCCATTGCTTTAAAAACAGTGATCGATTATTTAAAGGGCCATCCAGATATTCAACTCGTCCGCTTTGTGCTTTTCGGAAAAGACGCCTATCAGGCATATGAGAGGGCCTTAAAGGGTCTATTGGTAAATTAGCCCTCGCCGTTTGGCCGCCCGCGAACGACTAAAATCCCCCCTCGCCCCCCTTTAGTAAAAGGGGGGGTGGGGGGATTTCAAGATCATTTTTTAGGTATCGTTCTGGGTTTGGATTTAGGCCCGAAGGGCTCGGGCAGGAACTTGCCATCTCGCACCTCCAGGTAACCCTTCATTCCTCGCTCTTTTTGGGCGTTGAACATCGCCTGGCGCTCTGGGCCGTGGGAGCAGTGGGCCAGGGTAGAATAGGGGGCGCAAACCTCCATGGCCGCCCCGATTCCGTAAGCCATAAAGCCCGACAAGATTAAACGCTTCATCAGGCGCACAGAGTTGGGTGGAACCATGGCGATCCTCTCGGCCAGGGCCAACACAGTGGGCATCAGTTTGTCCGCGGGAAGGCATTCGTTGACGATACCGATCCGCTCGGCTTCTTGGCCATCGAAGTGGTCGCCGGTATACAAGTAGCGAGCTGCCCGATGCCAGCCGGCTAACGCTGGGATCAAGAAAGTACTGTTGGCGTTGTGGCGGACTTCTGGCTGGCCAAAGACGGCATCCTCGGCACAGTAACACATGTCACAGGCCATGGCTAACCACATTCCGCCGCCCATGCAGTATCCATGCACCGCGGCAATGACCGGCTTTTTCAATCGCCAGAGGTCGAGCTGGCGATGCTGGATGTTCTGATAGTCATGAATTTGGACCGTCGCCAGATATTCTCCGACGCTTTCGTAAATGGCCGGGTCAATTAA
>CAYQWO010000455.1:0-3680 GCA_964421095.1 uncultured Syntrophaceae bacterium | reverse complement strand
GCGGGGGCAAGGGACCGGACTGGAGAAAGAGGAGCGGGCGACATGGGTCATGAAGAAAAGAGAGTACAAAATCCGCCTAAACCTTCACCGGGGTAGGCAGAGGGCCTCCGTATTCACCACCGATTTCTCTTATGATTACGTCAAGATCAACGCCTCTTACCGGAGTTAAAGAAGCGGCAAGCTCAGATTTTAGACTTGCTTCAAAAGATTATTCGGTGCTATATATAAAAATTTAAGAAAAACACACGTTTTCCGGTGGGGCCCGGGGTGTCCGCTGCGGGCGGATCTGAGGGCAGAATTGAGGAAAGCGGAGGAAAAAACCCAGAAGGGAGATTATATGTCCACGGTCACTATGAAACAATTGCTGGAAGCTGGCGTCCATTTTGGCCACCAGACCAAACGCTGGAACCCGAAGATGAAGGATTACATCTTTGGATCGCGCAACGGGATTTACATCATCGATTTGCAAAAAACCGTGCGGCTGTTCAAAGAAGCCTATAAGTTTGTCGTCGATACCGTGGCGAAAGGCGGCAGTATCCTTTTCGTGGGAACGAAGAAGCAGGCCCAGGACGCGATCTTTGAGGAGGCGCAGCGCGCCGGCATGTTCTACGTAAACCAGCGGTGGCTCGGCGGCACCCTGACGAATTTTCGGACCATCAAGAAAAATGTGGATCATTTTAAGAAGCTGGGAAAAATGAAGGAAGACAGAACCTTTGCCGCCCTCCCCAAGAAGGAAGTCTTGCGGCTGGAAAAGGAGTTGGCGAAGATGGAGAAGACCCTGGGGGGAATTAAGGAAATGAACAAACTTCCCGGGGGAATTTTCATCATCGACCCGCGCAAGGAGAGGATTGCTGTGCATGAGTCCCGGAAACTGGGCATCCCCATCGTGGCCATCGTGGACACGAACTGCGATCCTGATGAAGTCGATTACATTATCCCCGGAAACGACGATGCCATCCGGGCCATTCGTCTCATTTCCTCCAAGATCGCGGACGCCTGTATCGAGGGCAAACAACTTCTGGAGTCCCGGTTAACTGCCCCCGAGGGAGCCCCCAGCGGTGAAGGGGACGTCTCCGGTAAGCCGGAATCAGCCGTTGAATCGGAGCTGTCGGCGGGGGGCGAGGAAGAAGAACAAGAAGAATAGGAGGACTCATTTGGTGGAAGTATCAGCAAGCATGGTCAAGGATTTACGTGAGAAGACGGGCGCGGGAATGATGGACTGCAAAAAAGCCCTGGCCGAGGCCGGGGGAAATTTCGAGAAGGCTGTGGATTATCTGAGGCGGAAAGGGCTGGCCACGGCCGCCCGACGGGCGGGGCGAGTCGCCTCCGAAGGACAGATCGGTTCCTACTTGCATGCCGGTGGAAAAATCGGCGTGATGGTAGAGGTCAATTGCGAGACGGATTTTGTCGCCAAAACGGACGATTTCCAGGCCTTGGCGAAGGACATCGCCATGCATATTGCCGCCAGCAATCCGTTGTACATCCAACGGGAAAATATACCCCCGGAAGTCCTCGAAAGAGAGCGGGAGATCTACCGGGCTCAGGCCCGGGAAGCGGGCAAGCCCGAAAAGATCATCGAAAAAATCGTCGAGGGCAGATTAGAAAAGTTTTACAGCGAGGTTTGCCTCCTGGAACAGCCTTTTATCAAGGACCCTGATCTTACCATGAACGACCTCCTCAATGGTTTGATCGGCAAGCTGGGAGAGAAAGTGGAGATCCGCCGCTTCATTCGCTTCCAGGTCGGCGAAGGGATGGCCAAAAGTTGACCCCTTTGTCCCAGCCTGTTTTCCAGCGCATCCTTCTCAAGCTCAGTGGCGAAGCTCTGGTCGGGGACCTGGAGTATGGCATCAGTCCCGCTGTGGTCCAGAAAGTCGCCGTGGAAGTGAAGGAAGTAAGGGAAATGGGCGTGGAAGTGGCCATCGTCATCGGTGGCGGCAATATCTACCGGGGTGTGGCCGCCAGCGCCGCAGGAATGGACCGCACTGCGGCCGACCAGATGGGCATGCTGGCCACAGTGATCAATAGCCTGGCCTTACAAGACGCCCTGGAAAAAATAGGTATCTTCACGCGAGTCATGTCGGCTATCGAAATTTACCAGGTTGCCGAACCCTACATCCGTCGACGGGCCGTCCGCCACCTGGAGAAAGGAAGGGTGGTCATCTTCGCCGGTGGCACGGGCAACCCCTTTTTTACTACGGATACTGCCGCTGCCCTCCGAGCCATGGAAGTGAGGGCCCAGGTGATCCTCAAGGCCACAAAAGTTGACGGAGTCTACGACACGGACCCACTCCTAAACAAGAAGGCCAGGAGGTTTGAAAAACTCTCTTACATGGAGGTTTTAGAGCGCGGGCTAAAAATCATGGACTCCCCGGCTATTTCTCTGTGCATGGATAACCATCTGCCCATTATTGTGTTCAACCTCACAAAGAAGGGGAATATCAAACGGGTAGTCCTTGGCCAAAAGGTCGGCACCATTATTCGGGGGTAACGTATGTTCAAAAAAGAGCCTTTTGTAGGCGATCTGAAGTCCAAAATGGAAAAGTCCATAGAAGCGCTGCGCCGGGAGCTGAGCCGAATACGTACGGGACGGGCTTCCCTGGCCCTGCTGGACGGCGTTCGGGTGAATTATTACGGGGTGCCCACCCCTCTATCCCAGGTGGCCTCGCTCTCGGTTCCGGAAAGCCGGACCATGGCGATCCAGCCCTGGGACCCCAAGATCATCGGAGAGATTGAGAAAGCCATTCAAAAATCTGACCTGGGCCTCACGCCTCTCAGCGACGGCAAAATCGTGCGCATCAACATCCCACCCCTGACCGAAGAGAGGCGTAAGGAACTTGTCAAAGTCATCAAGCGCATGGAAGAAGAGTGCAAGGTAGCTATGCGCAATGTCCGCCGGGATGCGAACGAGCAACTGAAAGCAGCCAAAAAGGACAAGGTCATCTCTGAGGACGAGCAGTTTAAATTTCAAGATGAGGTCCAAAAACTCATGGATAAATCCATCGAGAAGGCCGAAGAGATCATCAAGGCCAAGGAAAAAGAGATCCTGGAAGTTTAGAAATTTAAGCATCTCGGAAATAGTTTGCAGGATATGCATCGTTTAATCAAAGCTAAACTCCCCCGGCATTTGGCCATCATCATGGACGGCAACGGACGCTGGGCCGAAAAGCGGTCCCTCGACCGGATTGCCGGCCACCAAAAGGGGGCCGAATCTGTCCGCAACGTGGTCCGCGGCTCCCGGGAGATTGGCATTCCGTACCTAACCCTCTTTGCTTTTTCCTCGGAAAACTGGAGCCGTCCCCCGGCAGAGGTGGAAGCCCTTTGGACCCTCCTGAAGGACTACCTGAGCTCCGAACTCCAGGAGATGCTGGACAATGACATCCGTCTCCTGGCTATCGGTGATCTGAATCGCCTGCCGAAAGGCGTGGCCAGCATCCTCAACGAAACCATCAAGCAGACTTCTCGGGCCCGGGCTATGACCCTGACTCTGGCTCTCAGCTACGGAGGCCGGGATGATATTCTGCAAGCTCTTCGCCGGCTCATGGTCAACTGTCGGGGAGGAACCCTGGCGCCGGAAGAGGTCACCGAGAACCTTTTCTCCAAATACCTCTGGACCGCCAACCTTCCGGACCCGGACCTGCTCATCCGCACCAGCGGAGAGATGCGCATCAGCAACTTTTTCC
>CAYQWO010000454.1:0-3692 GCA_964421095.1 uncultured Syntrophaceae bacterium | reverse complement strand
AAATTACGTAGAAGGAGAATCGTATGGCATTCACACTCGGACCGAGGAGAGGGATCTATATTGATATCAGCGAAACGATGAAGACAGAAGGCAAGCGGCTTTCCGCGGAGGAAGTAAAGCATTTTGAGACGTTTGACCTGATTTACCGTTCCTTATGCGCCCTACTTTATAATTATGTACCTACTTCCGGCCATCCCGGTGGGTCGATATCGTCCGGGCGTATGGTTGCCGCCATCGTCTTCGGCGCCATGGATTACGACGTATCTAACCCTGACCGCGATGAGGCGGATATCCTCTCTTACGCTGCCGGGCACAAGGCGCTGGGGCTTTACGCCATGTGGGCGCTGCGCAACGAAGTCATGCGCATTGCCGCGCCTGACCTTCTGCCGCGGGATGAGCGGTACCAGCTGCGCCTGGAAGACCTTCTGGGGTTTCGCCGGAACCCGATTACCAAGACCCCGCTCTTCCTAAAATTTAACGCCAAACCACTCGACGGCCATCCTACACCAGCCACACCATTCTTGCGACTATCTACTGGCGCATCGGGCGTGGGGGTGGCCTCCTCTCTCGGGCTTGCCCTGGGCGCGATGGATTACTACGAGGATGTGCCGCGCGTGCATATCGTAGAAGGGGAGGGGGGCTTGACTCCAGGGCGTGCCAACGAGGCTCTGGCCGCAGCCGGTACCGCTTCTCTGAAAAATGCCATCCTCCACTTAGACTGGAATCAGGCCTCGATTGACAGCAACCGTGTGTGCCGCGAGGGCGATATCCCCGGCGATTACGTCCAGTGGAATCCGCCGGAATTGTTTTACCTGCATGATTGGAACGCTATTTTTGTGCCAGAGGGAATAGATTTTGAGCAAATCTTCGCCGGGCAACGGGCCGCCTTAATGAATGATAACAGCCAGCCCACGGCGGTCGTTTATCGGACGAAGAAAGGGTGGCAGTATGGCATCGAAGGAAGGGCATCCCACGGAGCAGGGCACAACCTCTGCGTCGACGGTTTTTATCGGGCGCTCCAACCACTTCTCGATAAAGTAGGGGGTACGCTTCCCCGCTGCGAGGCCGGCAACCAACGCTGTGGGGCCGGAAAAGATCGAGAGATCGTCGAGGAATGTTTCTGGGAAGCCCTGATGACCATAAGGGCGGCGCTGAATGGGAATCGTTCGACAGTGGAATTTTTAGCCCGGAGACTGCGGGAGGCGCGCGATCGCCTGAATAGCCGCAGCCGCAAACCACGTCGCGGGATGCCCTCTGTCGAGGCCATATTCGATACGGCCACACAGGCCGAAGGCTCCATTCCCCCAGACCTAATCTTGACTCCGGGGAAGACCACCACCCTGCGGGGAGAATTGGGCCGAGTGCTGGGGTATTATAACAGGATCAGCGACGGCGCGATATTTGCCGCGGCCGCCGACCTGCTGGCTTCGACCAGTGTCAATGCCACCGCCCAGGGTTTTCCGGACGGATATTATAATGCCGCAACCAACCCACGGGCGCGATTGCTTTCTATCGGCGGGATTTGCGAGGATGCCATGACGGGAATCCTTTCCGGCCTATCGGTCTACGGGCACCATATCGGCGCCGGGTCATCCTACGGCGCCTTTATTGCTCCCCTGGGCCATATCGCCGCCCGACTGCATGCGATCGGCAACCAAGCTCGGCAGGCGATCGCTCCCGGGCCCTACCGGCCGATCGTCATGATCTGCGCCCATGCCGGCGTCAAAACAGGTGAGGACGGGCCTACCCATGCCGACCCCCAGGCCCTGCAGCTTCTCCAGGAAAACTTTCCGCTGGGCACCATGATCACCCTTACCCCCTGGGATCCCCAGGAGATTTGGACCCTGATGTCCACCGCTTTGGCCAAACGACCGGCAGTGATTGCCCCGTTTGTTACCCGGCCTACGGAAAAGGTCCTCGATCGGAAGGCCCTGGGCCTCGCTCCAGCTACGGCAGCCGCATCGGGCATCTATCTCCTCGTGCGGGCGGAAAAAAAGAGCCGGGGGACCATTGTCCTCCAAGGTAGTGAGGTGGCCTATGCTTTTATCGAAGGGGCCAAGCCACTCCTGAAAAAGGAAGGAATCGAACTGGACGTCTATTACGTGGCCAGTGCCGAACTGTTCGACCTTCTGCCGCGTGCCATCCAAGAGCAAATATATCCCGAAGCCCGGGCAAAGGAGGCCATGGGCATCACCGGCTTCACCCTGCCGACAATGTACCGCTGGGTCTGTTCCGACCACGGGCGTCAGAGGACGCTTTCCCCCTTTCAGAAAGGCCATTATCTGGGAAGCGGGCAGGCGGACATGGTGCTGGCTGAGGCGGCCCTCGACGGCGAGAGCCAATTCGAGGCCATCCGGCGGTACGTACAGGAAAGATAGAGAAATTAAGTTTCTATAACCCGAAACCTGTTTTTTAGGCCAGGAATGCGGCGAGCTTGGCCAGTCCTTCCTTGATCTGGGGTACATCGATCCCCGAGTAGGCAAAGCGCACGTACTGCTCCGTCTCTCCGGGCAGCGGACGGCCAAAGTGGCGCCGCGTGCAAAAGCTGACCCCGATCTCGTGCAGGCACAGTTTGCGGAACTCTTCGACGTCTACCACACCCTTGCGCTGCATCACCCCTGTTACGTTCGGGAATAAGTAGAATGTGGCCTCGGGCTTGAAGCACCGGATGCCGGGGATGGCATTTAGCTTTTCGACCAGCAAATCACGCCGCTCCCTAAGGGTGGCGATAATGGACTTCGGTCCCTCCAGACTACCCTGCAACCCCGCCAGGGCCCCGTATTGGATGAAATGGTTCGAGCACGATTCATCGTTTACGTTAATTTTGGAAATGTACTCGATGAACTTCGCCGGGCCGATGGCCGCCCCTAACCGCCATCCTGTCATCGCAAACTTCTTGCTGAACGTAAATAAAATGATCGTCCGTTCGGCCATGCCCGGGAGGCTGGCGATACTCATCGGCTGGCCGCTGTAACGGATGTCGAAGTAAGCCTCATCCGCAAGCACGAAGAGGTCGTTCTTCACCGCAAGCCTGGCCAACTCCTCCATCTCTTCTTTGGGCGAGGAGGCTCCCGTGGGATTCTGATAATTGTTATAGATGAGTATTTTGGCTCCCGCCCGAATCCCGCGGCGGATGGCCTCCATGTCGAGGATAAAACCGTCCTTCCCCTCCTCGTAGCCATAAGGGATACCCACGCCGCCGTGGAATTCAACCTGCGATTCATAGATCGGGTATCCCGGGTTGGGATAGAGTACCTTGTCACCCGGATTCATGGCCACCATGATGAATTTCCCGATGGTGGGTTTGCCGCCGGGTTGAATCGACACATTGTCCGCCGTGTAAGGCAACTTGCGCGCAGCGCTGACATCTTTGGCCACTGCCTCCCGAAGCTCGGGGATGCCGGCCGTGGGAGAGTATCCTGTTTTGCCTTTTTTCATGGCCTCGACGGCGGCATCCATCACCAGCGACGGGGTGATGATGTTCATGTCTCCCAGGTGAAAGGGATAGATTTTTTTGCCCTGCCGGGCCAGCTGACTGGCCTCCAGCGACACGGCAAAAGCAGTTTCCGTTCCGATGCGGCTCATGCGTTCGGCAATTGGAATGGTCATTAGCACTCCCCCCATTATGTCATTGCGCCTTTCCGAGAATTTTAGCACAGAAAAATATGATGTTTCAAAAGAAAACGGTTTAT
>CAYQWO010000453.1:0-3697 GCA_964421095.1 uncultured Syntrophaceae bacterium | reverse complement strand
GGGAGAATTGAATTTACTCATCCTTCCACAAAGGACCGCAGCTTTTTCGAGCGCGAAGGATGACGCAGTTTACGTAGCGCCTTGGCCTCGATCTGGCGGATGCGCTCCCGGGTGACGTCGAAATTCTGTCCCACCTCTTCCAGGGTATGATCCGCCTTTTCATCAATGCCAAACCGCATCTTCAAGACCTTCTCCTCCCTGGGCGTCAGGGTGGCCAGCACTTTTCGGGTCTGTTCCGAGAGGTTGAGGTGGACCACGGCCTCTGAAGGCGAGACGACTTTCTTATCCTCGATGAAATCCCCGAGATAACTGTCCTCTTCTTCCCCGATGGGGGTATCCAGGGAGATGGGCTCTTTGGCGATCTTCAATACCTTGCGCACTTTGTCGAGAGAAAAGTCCATACGCTCGGCGATCTCCTCCGGCGTAGGCTCCCGGCCGATTTCCTGGACCAGGTAGCGGGAAGTGCGGATCAGCTTGTTGATGGTCTCGATCATATGCACGGGAATCCGGATGGTCCGCGCTTGATCCGCGATGGCCCGGGTAATGGACTGGCGGATCCACCAAGTGGCATACGTGCTGAACTTGTATCCCCGCTGGTATTCGAACTTGTCCACCGCCTTCATCAACCCGATATTCCCCTCCTGGATCAGGTCGAGGAACTGCAAACCGCGATTCGTGTATTTCTTGCCGATGGAAACTACCAGGCGCAGGTTGGCTTTGATCAACTCGTTTTTGGCCAGCTCCGCTTTCGTCTCCCCGTTCCTTACGGCCTGCAGGGTCCGTTTCAGCTCCTCCACCGGCAGGTTGGACTCGGCTTCCACCCGGCGGATCTTCCTTTGGGCATTCTTGATCAGCCGGTCAAATTCCTCCAGCTCTTCCCGCTTCAGCCCGGACTTGCGGGCGGTCTTCCGGAACTCTTCCGGGTTTTTATGCATCATGCGCAAGAGGCGGTGGAGTTGATCGGGTGGCATGTTCGCCCGCTTCTGGCATTCCTGGATTTCGGCCTCCGCTTTCTCCACCCGGTCGGCCAGACCCTTGAGTTTCTGCACAATCTTATCGATATGCTTGGTCTTCAGGTTGATGTCCTTGAGCAGCGAGACGATCTTCTCCTTGTTGGCCTGCAGGCGCTTCTCCAGCTGCCCTCGCTTCGAGGTGCTGAGCTTGCCTTTGGCCAGCCTTTCCCGGTCTTTCCGATTTCGTTCATCCAACTTCTTAATCTGGTCGATGAGGGAGAGGATGCGCTGCACATTGAATTCCTCTTCCAGAAAATACTCCTCTTCTTCCAACTCCTGGGCCAGCTCTTTGGTCTTCACTTTCTTCGAACGCAGCCGCTCCCCAAATTGAATGATCTCCTTGATGGTCAGGGGGGAATTCAGGACCGCCTCGATTACTTCCTTCTCCCCGGCTTCGATGCGCTTGGCGATTTCCACCTCACCTTCGCGCGTCAGCAGGGAGACGGACCCCATCTCCCGTAAGTACATATACACCGGGTCGATCGCTTTTCCCAGCGCCTCGGCCTCCAGCTCCATCTCTTCCTCGACCGGGAGGCGCTCGACTTCCTCACGCTGCTTGCCCACTTTTACCTTATGGGCGGCGTCGACCACCTCGATGTCCATTTCCCCAAACATCATCATCAGGTCGTCAATCTGGTCCGAAGAGACAATATCCGGGGGGAGGAGGTCGTTGACCTCATCGTAGGTCAAATAACCCTTTTCCTTCCCCATGTTGATCAACTGCTTGACCTTCTCCATCTCACCTTCTTTGGCCATACTCTTTCCACCTCTTCTCGGGCTTATTGCCTCGCGTCGGGCCTGTGCCCAACAGCGGAATCATCCACCCATTTTTTCTGTTCGACGATGAGCCGCTGCTTTCGCTTCAGAAGCTCCTTTAGGCCCGCTGCGCCCGCAGAGCCTTCTTGACTCTTCCGGGTTCGCTGGCGGATTTCCTCATCCACCTGCTGAATCTCCTGACGAACCCGAGAGAGCTTTACTTTCCGCAAACAGTCCCTGAGCATCCGGTCGGCATCGAGCACGCTTTCCTCCGCCAGGAGCAGCTCGGAAATCAAAGCCTTTACATCTTCGTCCCCCACCCGGCTGAGCAGTTCCTGAACGTTCACTTTTTTCTCGGTCTGCCAGAGGGTCATGAGTTCCCGGGCCAGCTTCTTATGCCGGGTGTCTGAGAATCCATCCTCCCCCACGACTTCCTTCACTTCTGGGATGACTTGATTCCGCAGGAGCATGAGCTGCAAAAGAAGCCTTTCATGGGCGGGACCCCGGGGTGGCCCCGGGGGTGCTTTCCCGGCTTCTTCGGCCGCCGTTCCCTTTGCCCTGAGTTGGGCGCGGATTTCGGATTCCCTCAACCCCAGGCGGCTGGCCACACGTTGCACGTACAAGCTCTGTTCTAACGGATCCTGCAGGCGACTCAGAGCCGGGATCAGTTCGCGCGCGGCTCGGACCTTCCCCTCAACAGTCTGCGTGGCATATCGGCGGACGGCTTGTTCGAGCATATATTCAACGACCGGAAGGGAATCGTTCAGAATTCGCTGAAACCCGGCCATCTTCTCCTGGCGGATAAACCTATCGGGATCAAACCCGCTGGGCAGAGAAGCCACCCGGGCAGAAAGGCCCTCCTGCAAGAAAAGCTCCAGGCTCCTCTGGGTGGCCTTCTGGCCACTCTCATCTGCATCGAAAACCAAGACCGCCTCCTGCGCGTATCGCCCCAACAGGCTCACCTGGGCCGCTGTTAAGGCTGTCCCCAATGAAGCCACGACATTCCGGATTCCCTCCTGATGAAGGGATAGGAAATCCATGTACCCTTCCACGACTACGGCCATGCCTCGTTCCCGAATGGGCCCTTTGGCCACGTTCAGCCCATAAAGCATCTGCCCTTTGCTATAAATTGGCGATTCCGGTGAATTCATGTACTTCGGGGAAGTCTGGGTGTCATTGGCCGCGGCCTCGCCGATAATTCTTCCTCCAAAGCCGCTCACCCGGCCCCCTTCATTGATGATCGGGAAAATCACCCGGCTGCGAAAGCGGTCATAGAAGCTGGGGCGGCTTCCGCCGCCGCTTCCTTCCTTCCGGGGGATGATCAGCCCCAGGTCCTGGGCCAGGTTCAAGGGCACTCCCTTTTCTTGCAAAAAGAGCGCCAGAGAATCCCAGGCCGCTGGGGCAAAGCCCAGCCGGTGTTCCGCGATGATTTCCTTAGAAAGCCCCCTATTGGCCAGATAGCGCCGGCCCTCTTCCCCCTCCTTCTGGGTGAGCAGCACCCGGTGATAAAATTCCGCAGCCCGCTCATTGATTTCAAACAAGCGCGCCTTCAGACTCCGGCGCCGTTTCTCCTCTTCGGAGAGCTCCCTCTTGGGGAGGGTAATTCCGTATCGTTTGGCCAACTCCTTCACTGCTTCCGGGAAGTTCAGGTGGCTGGCGCGCATCAAGAAATTGAATATGTTGCCACCGGCTCCACAGCCGAAGCAATGGAAGATCCCTTTCTCTTCGTTCACCGTAAAAGAGGGCGTTCTTTCAGAGTGAAAAGGGCAAAGGCCGAGGTAATTTTTCCCCGACTTTTTCAGGGCCACGAAATCGGAGATGACCTCCACGATGCTGGCCCGTTCCCGAACTTCGGTGATTTTTTCCTCGGGAATGCTGTCCATCATCCCTCAGCCCCGTTTTGCCTTATGGCCGGCCGCTGCCGGGGC
>CAYQWO010000452.1:0-3699 GCA_964421095.1 uncultured Syntrophaceae bacterium | reverse complement strand
CTAATTTGATCAGCTGAATGCGGTTCAAATCATTGACTCCCAAGTGATATCTTTTCTCGGCCACTACGATATGGGAGGGGAGGACATCCAGAGCCCGCTCTTCCCCTGCCCGATGGGGTAGCTCCAAATTTGAAGGGTAATCAACTACTCTCCTCATTCCGGAGGATGGAGTTATGCTTAGGTATTGACTGGTGGCCTCTTTTTGGGTAACCTGCCGTTATGGCGAGGAGACCAACAGTTCCCTCGCCCGGGGCCCTTTATCATATATTCAAAGGTTGAATCATTGATGTTTCCCGAACGAGGAGGAGTTTATGATGAACTATGAATCTATTCAGTATAATGTGAGCGATCGAATTCTAACCATGGTTCTGAATCGCCCGGACCGACTGAATGCGGTCACCGATAAAATGTTGGGTGAGATGATCGATGCGCTCGATCGGGCGGATCGGGACGATCGGGTGCGGGTGGTTATTGTAACCGGCGCCGGCAGGGCCTTTTGCGCCGGAGCCGACCTTGCCCAGAAGGGTGATACATGGGCGTATCATTCTGAAAAACTGGAAGAGCACCGCGATAGTGGAGGCCTCGTCACCCTGAGGATTTTTGAGATGAAAAAGCCGGTCATTGCCGCCATCAATGGCGCCGCCGTGGGATTCGGCATCACGATGACCCTGCCGATGGATATTCGTATCGCTTCGGAGAACGCCAGGATGGGGTTTGCTTTCACCCGGCGCGGGATCGTACCCGATGCATGCTGTACCTGGTTCTTGCCAAGGATTGTGGGAATCAACCGGGCTGCGGAATGGATCTTAACGGGAAGATTATTTTCCGCACAGGAGGCGCTGGGAAATGGATTGGTCAGCCGGGTTGAGACGCCGGATAAACTCATAAAGACCGCCCAAGAAATCGCGCAGGAAATCGCCGACAACACCTCAGCGGTATCCATCGCCCTAACGCGGCAGCTATTGTGGAGAATGCTAGGAGCGGAGCACCCCATGGAAGCGCATAAGATTGATTCCCAATGCATGTATTACATGGGGAAATCTCCGGATAGTTCCGAAGGAGTAATGTCTTTCCTGGAAAAACGCCCGCCGATGTTCAAGATGAAACCCAGCAGCGATATGCCAAACTTTTATCCCTGGTGGAAGGATCGTCCCTTCAAATGAGTGATGCGATTCTAAAAAGATCCCTTGAAAGCTTTTTTAGTTGACAATCGCACCTTTT
Source organism: uncultured Syntrophaceae bacterium (assembly GCA_964421095.1). Classification (GTDB taxonomy): domain Bacteria; phylum Desulfobacterota; class SM23-61; order SM23-61; family SM23-61; genus CAYQWO01. The sequence goes on along the minus strand of CAYQWO010000452.1, from coordinate 2,478 downwards.
CCCTTTTAACTATGAATGAGCAGGAGTACACTGAGGTCTCTGGGAGGAGAACGAGGAACCGGCAAGGGGCCATAAATAACAAGGTATAAGGAGGTTCGAGATGGACGTTTACGAAGCGATCGAGAAGAGGAGGACGATTCGTGTTTTCAAGAAGGGAGCTACGGAGGAGCAGCTGCGGAGAATCATCCTGGCCGGCTCGAAGGCCCCCTCCGGCGGCAACCGCCAACCCTGGGAGTTCATCATGATTGACGATGCGAAAATCATCGATCAACTTGCCGAGCTTAAGTACCAATTGAATCGGAAATTACCCGCGGGTTCGGGCGAGACGCAAAAGGATGTTGAAGAACGGGCCTTAAATCAGAAAAGATGGTTCAAGAATTCCAGTGTCGTAGCCATTTGCACAACTTCGGGGCAATCCGTCAATGGCTGGCTGGCCGTGGAAAACATGTCTCTGGCTGCGGTGGCGGAAGGCCTGGGAAGCAACATCATCACCTACTGGGATGAAGAGAAAAAAGAAGTAGAAAAAATTCTCAATCTTCCAAAAGATTATGAAGTTACCTGTGTGCTGAAATTCGGAGTACCGGCTGAAGAAGTTAAACCGCCGAAGAGGAGAGCCGAATTCAGCTGGTTACACAAAAACAAGTTCTAAATGGAATGAAGGATAAAGCGAGGACTGCAGCTAAGGTGGGTTTTCCCGCCAGCTGAAATTTCCCCCTCACCCTTTCCCTCTCCCCTGGAAGGTGTGAAAGATTTGGTTCCGTGCTGTTTCACGTCATTCCGGCGAAAGCCGGACCCGATCCGGGGCGGAATCCAGTCCCGCTCCGAGGGGGATTTCAGCAGGTTACAAATACTCTGGACCCCGGTTTTCACCGGGGAGACGAACAGAAGGCAATTTTTTCACAGCTCCCCGGATTCGGGGGAGAGGGCGGGGTGAGAAGGAGGTCTATTGGGATGAGACAGGAACTTTATTGTTATTTAAATGGTAAGGTGGTGCCAGAGAGCCAGGCAGCTATCTCCCCTTTTGACCGGGGATTTCTGTGGGGAGATGGCGTGTATGAGATCACGCCCTGTTTTAACCGCCGGATATATCGTTTGGGGGACCACCTCGACCGCCTTTACCGCTCCCTTCGCTACATTCGCCTTGATTTTGGGATGAGCCGGGAAGAGGTGGAGAAGTTAACCTTTGACCTGCTTCATATGAACTTCGCGCATATTGCCGAAGAGGGGGTCTATCGGGTTGGTCATTGGGTGACCCGGGGTATGGATACGCCAAGCATGGTGGCGCGGGCTGCCGGGCCCCCAACATTGTTTATCTTCTGGCGTCCGGTGGCCGTCGAGACTATTGCCCGAAGTTATGCCGAAGGAATCAAACTTTCTATTGTTCCCACCCGCAGGGTCCCCCCTCAATGTGTGGAGACAAGAGCCAAGGTGACGAGTAAGTTGAACCAAATTCTGGCAGAACTCGAAGCAGACGCTCTGAACACACTCTCCCTCATGTTAGATATCTATGGCAATGTCGCAGAGAATGCTATTGCCAATTTCTTTATTGTGAAAGAAGGGGTCATCTGGACACCCCCTGCCCAGAATATTCTTGAAGGGATTACCCGGAAAGTCGTATGCGAATTGTCCTCGCGGTTGAAGATCCCTCTTGAAGAACGGCGTTTCAGTATTTATGACCTGGCTCAATCTCAAGAATTTTTCTTGACTTCCAGCGTAAGCTGCGTCACGCCAGTCCGCGAAGTGCATGGGATTCGACCTACGTCTCCAGTACCGGGACCCATCACGCAACGACTGATGGCGGCTTTTATGGAAGAAACAGGTTTTGATTTTTCCAGGTATTTGCCGGCGCAGATGAAACCGTGAGGCGCAAACAAGTTTATTTGAATTTACTGGAGGAGGAACGCGCGATGAAGGTCTTCAAATCGGAAGAGTATATTAAAATGGCCAACCCAACTCCCGGCAAGCCCTACCGGCCGGAGATTCTCACGAAAGAACATCAGGCAAGAAATCTGGGGGGAATGTTCGGTCTCCTTGTGGCTGGCAGCCAGGTGCCTTATCATTATCACAACCACCGGGAGTCGATCATCATTGTGCTCAGGGGGGAGGCCACGGAGGTCATCGAGGGTAAGGAGATTCCCATCAAGGCCGGCGATGTCTTATTTATTCCCGCAGGGGAGAAACATACGACCATCAACAGGTCCCATCAGGATTTTCGGTATCTTGAGTTCTTCACCTTTCCACCCCTCACGGCCGATTTCGTCGAGGTGAAGGAGAACCTCAAAACCGAAAGGTCCTGATACATTAAGTTCAAGAGGACGCAGATTTTCGCAGATAACCATTAGCCGCCCGCTACCAGGACCGTAAAGGTCAGCTCATCCCCATCATGTATATGCGTTTCCAATCTATCGAGCGACCCGATGTTTCGGCCATTCACCAGAATGGCGGAACCTTCTACGAGTGAAAGATCATCTTTGATAA
>CAYQWO010000451.1:1591-3702 GCA_964421095.1 uncultured Syntrophaceae bacterium | reverse complement strand
TCAAAGAATTTTGGCCACCTTCTTGATGGCGCAGAGTTCACCGCACATCGTACAAACGTCGCTCTCTTTGGGCAGGCGGGATTCGCGGAGCTTGCGCGCCCTCTGCGGGTCAACCGATAGCTGAATCTGCTCTTGCCAGTTCAGAGATTTTCGAGCCCGGGCCATGCGCCGATCCATCTCCAGCGCCCCTTTCAGACCGCGAGCGACGTCTGCCGCGTGCCCCGCGATCTTGGAGGCAATGACCCCTTCGCGCACATCGTCAACCGTTGGGAGCCGCAGGTGCTCTGAAGGGGTGACGTAGCAGAGGAAATCCGCCCCCGCTCGAGCAGCGATGGCCCCACCAATGGCTCCGGTGATATGGTCATATCCAGGGGCGATGTCTGTCACCAGCGGTCCCAGAACGTAAAAGGGAGCCCCGTGACAGAGGCGTTTTTCCAGCAAGACATTGGCCTCGATTTGATCTAGAGGAACATGTCCGGGCCCTTCGATCATTACCTGAACGCCCTTGGCCCAGGCCCGTTCGGTCAGTTCCCCAAGCAGAATCAACTCTTGGACTTGCCCGCGGTCCGTGGCGTCGGCCAAACATCCGGGGCGGAGTCCATCTCCCAGGCTCAGAGTCATGTCATAGGCTCTGGCGATTTCCAGCAACCGGTCGTAATACTCGAAGAGCGGATTTTCTTTTTTGTTATAATCCATCCACTCCACCAAGATCGCTCCCCCCCGGCTGACCACCCCCATGAGGCGGCCTTCTTTCTTGATTTTCTCGACTGAGTTCTGCGTAACCCCACAGTGCACGGTGATGAAATCAACCCCATCCTCCCCATGACGTTCAATCACCTCAAAGAGGTCATCGGCGGTCATCTCCACCATCGGCCGCCTCTTCTTCTCGGGCATCTCGATCGCCGCCTGGTAGATGGGCACGGTTCCTACGGGGACAGTGGAAATATTGATGACCGCTTTACGCGTTTCGTCGATGGCCGCCCCAGTGGACAAGTCCATGATAGTGTCTGCCCCGGCCTCGATGGCCACGCGCACCTTCTCCAGCTCCTCCTCCAGGTTCATGTGATCTTTGGAAGTTCCCACGTTGGCGTTGACTTTTGCGCGCAACCCTTTACCGATGGCCAAAGGAGCAATCGTGCGATGCTTCCGATTTTGCGTGATGACGATGGAACCCTCCGCCAGCCCCTGACGAATGGCCTCCGCAGAAACCCCCTCCGCAGCCGCGCACTTCTCCATGCCCTCCGTGATGGTTCCCTGCCTGGCATATTCTAATTGAGTCATGATTTCTTCTCCCTGAATCCCGGTATCCTGAATGAGTAATTAGTTGAAAAATTATCGGTGGGGCTTATCTTCCCGCCCCCAGCCGGTCCCGCAAGAGTCCGGCGACCTTCTCCCCGGATAAGAGCATTCCCCCGAAGACCGGACCCATCCGGTACCCCCCCATCGTGGCGTTCACAGCCATCCCGGCCACATACAGGCCGGGGTAAATTTCTCCAGTGTTTTCGATAGTCGAATGCTCGGCAGCCTCCGCCCAGAGCGAGCGCTCCCCCTGAAAACTTCCCGCAGGAGTCTTCAGGGTTATTCGATTCTTCCTCTGCAGCACCTGGACCACCTCCGCCGGGTGCCCGGTGGCATCCACCACAAACCTGGCTCGCACGGCCAGGGGGTCCACGTGCAGGCCAGCCATCTCCACGGCTGTCCAGTTGATCACCAGGCCCACGACCGCTTCCTCCCGAACCATTAAATCTTCCACGCTGACGCCGTTAAAGACCTTCACCCCGGCCCGGCAGGCTGCTGAACAAAGGGTGGAAACCATCTCCACAGAATCGACCGTATAATACCCTTCCTGGAATTTTTCCGCGTGCACCCCGAATTCCTCCAGGATTCGCCGGGCCGCTTCCTGGACGACGATTTCATTGAAAAGCATTCCGCCGCCCCACATCCCGCCGCCGACGCTCATTTTTCGCTCGAATATGCCCACTTTGGCTCTGGCCCTGGCCAGATAATAGCCAGCCACCAGGCCAGAGGGGCCAGCCCCAACGATGGCCACATCGAGTTCTAACCCTTGGGAGAACTTGCGGGCAAACCGTTCGATAATAGCCCGGGAAACA
>CAYQWO010000451.1:0-1491 GCA_964421095.1 uncultured Syntrophaceae bacterium | reverse complement strand
AAAAGCCGTCGATTCGCGGAAGAACCGGCGGCTTTGAACTCTTTTCGGATTTGCTTCCCTCCGCTGGTATTACCCAACAGGTTCGAGGGGTCATCCCGAAAATCTGCTCCGGGATCTCTCAGCCGGTTCAGCTCCCCCGCAAATCAAAATATATTGTACCCTTCTTCAACGGAAATATCAAGAAAATCCCGCCAGCGCCTCCTCCATCTCTTTTCGGACTTTCTCCTCACTTTCTGAACGTCTTCTTATATCCAGGATCGCTTTGGCCTTAGCTCCACCGATTTTCCCCAAGGCCCAGGCCACGTGGCCCCTGACCAGAGGCTCGGGGTCTTCCAGGGTTGCGGCCAAGAGGGGAATCGCACCCGGATCCCCTTGATTGCCCAGAGCGATGGCCGCATTTCTCTGCCATAATTTCCGGTTCTCTTTCCGGATGTAATAGAGCAGCGGCCAGACCCGTTCCTCGTAGTGCTGCTGGGACATGGTAAGCAGGGTAGAGATCTGAAAATGTTCTGCCCGCTCCGTCAGGGCCTGGTTCATGGGTTTTTCCTTCTCCAGCCATTTTCTATTTCGCGGACAAACTTCTTGACAGCGGTCGCACCCGTAAACCCAGGTTCCCATCTGCGAACGCAGGGGGCGAGGAATTTCTCCGTCGTTGAAGTAAGAATGGTAGGCGATGCACTTCCGCGGGTCCATCTTCAAAGGGGCATAGAGCGCCCCGGTCGGGCAGGCTTCCATACATTTCTGGCAATTTTCTGGGCAGCCCAGGTTCATGGTCGGCTCATCCGGGCCCAACTCATGGTCTATCAAGTAAGGTTCATTCACGATCCAGGAGCTTTTCTGGACGGCTTCGTTGGCGAAGGCAAAACAATTCTTCCCGTAATTCGTCACCCCGGCCCTGGCCCCGGCCATCCTGGCCGGCGCGGGGCCGTACAGAACTTTCATGCCCAATCCCTGGAGAAATTTTTTGAACTCTCTTCTGCGCTGGCTGTGGGCTGTCTCCTCCGGACAAAAAAGCCCCTTCAGGTAACAGCGGCCGATCTTTCCGGCCAGCGAAAGGGGGAAATCTTCTTCGAAATAACTATCCGTGACTACGATGATCGACTTGACCTCGGGGATGGACCCGGCTGGATCGACAAACCGGAAGAGGTCCAGGTCTTTGACCGAAGCTTTCTGGCTGAGCGTTTTGCCCCATGCATACATCTCCGGCCGACTGGCCAGCTCTTCGGCATAACGGGTAAAAGGTTCTGCCGTGGCCACCCCTACGGCTACAAACCCCAGCTCCAGAGCTCTATTTTTGATGGTTTGCTTTAAAGACATGCCTTTTACTCCAAAAGTCTCAAGTTTCTGGGCTTTTTAACTTGGTCGTATACTAATTTCCTTTTTCTCTTTCCCCCTCACCCCCGGAAGGTGTGAAAAAATCGGCTTGCGTCTTTTTCCCGTCATTCCGGCGAAATTTTCCATGCCCCGCTTGGAGGCGTGGCACCCACGAAT
>CAYQWO010000450.1:0-3709 GCA_964421095.1 uncultured Syntrophaceae bacterium | reverse complement strand
CTCTACATCGATGCCATCCGGTCTTATGACCTTGTTTTCAGCATCGGGCCCGCGGGAACAGGGAAGACTTATTTAGCTATGGCCATGGGGGTGGCCGCTTTAACCAAAAAGGAAGTGCATCGGATCATTCTCACCCGGCCGGCTGTGGAAGCGGGGGAAAAGTTAGGATTCCTGCCCGGAGACCTTTTGGAAAAAGTCAACCCTTATTTGCGCCCTCTCTACGATGCTTTGCATGACATGATGGACTTTGAGACCGCTTCCCGGCTGCTGGAGAAAGGCGTCATTGAGGTCGCGCCCCTGGCGTTCATGCGCGGCCGCACCTTGAATGATTCTTTCGTGATCCTGGATGAGGCCCAGAATACGACCTCCGAGCAGATGAAGATGTTCCTCACGCGGCTGGGGTATAGCTCCAAGGCCGTGGTCACCGGGGATATTACCCAGATTGATCTTCCGGCGGGGAAGGTCTCGGGCCTGGTCGAGGCCCGGGACATTTTGAGCAGGATTGAAGGGATCCACTTCAGCTACTTCACCGAGGTAGATGTGGTACGCCACCCCTTAGTGCAGGAGATCATTAAGGCTTACGAAGCGCAGACGCGGAGGAAAAATTCCTCCGAAAGGGAAAAAGAATGAAGGTGGGGGGCTGGGGAAGACGGAAGAACTCCGAGCTGCCTGCCGGCGAGCAGTGGAGCCTGCGGCAATTTCCCTGGAAACGGATCGGCCTCCTTTTGCTCTTGGCCTCAGCCGTGGGCCTGCTCCTTCCTGCCCAAGCCCTGGGTTCGAGCCTCCTGGTCATACTTCTTTTGGCCATTCTTTTTGAATTCGCCACTGCGAACATCCGTAAGTTCTCACCCGACAACAAAGACCTTCTCTTTCTCACCCTGCTTCTATTGGCCATGCTTGCCGTAACGAAAGCAAGCCTGGTGGTCTTTCCCCTGATCGGGCAGGCCTTGCCGGAAATCCCCCCCTCCGCTTACGCTTACGGGATCGGGATCGCGGCCGGAGCCATGCTGGTGCGCATCGTCCTCAATTCCGAGATTGCGCTGGTCTTCTCTCTGGTCGTCAGTACGTTCGCCGGCTGGCTCATGGACAATAGCTTTTTCTTTGCCGTATATTTCTTCCTGGGCAGCGTGGTGGGAGCCCACAGCGTGGGTTACGCCGAAGATCGGACCATTGTAATGAGGGCCGGGGCCAGGGTAGGGATGGTGAATGTGCTGACGATCCTCTGCCAGAATCTCATCAGTCATCATTGGGTCTTCTCCGAGCTGGGTTTCAACCTCCTTTTCGGCTTTTTGGGCGGAATCGTAGTGGTGCTCGTGGTCCTGGGCGTCCTGCCGATCGTCGAATGGCTCTTCGGATATACCACGAACATCAAGCTCCTGGAGCTGGCCAACTTGAACCACCCCCTCCTCAAGAAGATGATCCTGGAAGCTCCGGGAACCTATCACCACAGTGTCGTTGTCAGCACTTTAGCCGAGACCGCCGCCCGTTCGGTCAATGCCAACCCCCTCCTGGCCCGGGTGAGCGCCTATTACCACGACATCGGCAAAAGCAGCAAGCCCCTCTATTTCGTGGAAAACCAGGGCCAGCATGAGAATCGGCATGACAAGTTGGCTCCGAGCATGAGCAGCCTGGTCCTGATCTCTCACGTGAAAGATGGCCTGGAACTGGCCCGGGAATACAGGCTCGGGAAGAAAATCAGCAACATCATCCAGCAGCACCACGGGACGAGCCTGATCTCTTTCTTTTACCAGAAGGCCAAGGATCAGGAAGACCCAGAGATGGAACAGGTAGAAGAGGGGTCCTACCGTTATCCCGGGCCCAAGCCTCAGACTAAAGAGGCCGGGCTGGTCTTACTGGCGGACGCTGTGGAGGCTGCTTCCCGGACTCTCCTGCAACCCACCCCCGCCCGATTACAGGGCTTGGTGCAAAAGATTATCAACAATATTTTCACCGATGGCCAGTTAGATGAATGTGAGCTAACCCTGAAAGACCTGCACCAGATTGCCAAGAGCTTCAACCCGATCCTGGCCGGCCTCCACCATCACCGCCTTGATTATCCTGCGCCTGCGGCCAAAGAGAATAGCGGAAAGAAGAAGAATAATGGGGATCTCCATAAGCAACCGGCAAAAACAGGTCGCGATCGATATCCGGAAGATAAGAAGGGCGGCGAAGAAGATCTTAGACGCCTTGGGATGTGAAACGCATGAACTCAGCGTCGTCCTCGTGGACGATGAAGAGATCACCCGGTTAAACCGTCAGTATTTTCACCGGAATCGTCCCACCAATGTCATCTCTTTTCCCATGGGTGCCGGGGGGCCCGGGGCGCTCCAAGCCCGGATTTTGGGAGATGTGGTCATCTCGGCAGAAACAGCCCAGCGTGAGGCCGCAGCTGTTGACGGGGAGCCAGAGAAAGAAATTCTTTTCCTGATGATTCACGGCATCCTTCACCTTGTGGGCCATGACCATGAGGGCTCGCGCGCCGAGCGGCAAAAAATGGAGGCGAAGGAGCGAGAACTCTATAATAGGATTCATGGATCCTAGGGTTCAAGGATTCAAGCAGTTCTATCGAACTTCTATTTTTAGCATTCACTGGACCCCTTGAACCCTTGACCCCGTGAACCCCATCACTCAATAGTTTTCCGCCAGGACTTCGAAGTGAGCCTGGGGGTGCTGGCAGACCGGGCACTTATCCGGGGCTGCAGTGCCCTCGAATACAAAACCGCAATTCCGGCAGTGCCACTTTACGGGCGAAACCTTTTTAAAGACTTTCCCCTCCTGGACATTTTTTAGAAGGGCCAAGTATCTGGCCTCGTGAGCTTTTTCGACCTTGGCGATCTGGCTGAACGTCTGGGAAGCTTCTGTAAATCCTTCCTCCTTGGCCCCGTTGGCGAAATTCTGGTAGAGGGTGGTCCATTCAAAATTTTCCCCGGCTGCTGCGGCTTTCAAATTAGCGGCTGTATCCCCAATCTTTCCCGCGGGGTAACCCGCCTGGATCTCCGCTTCTCCCCCCTGGAGCAAATTGAAGAAGAGCTTGGCATGTTCCTTCTCGTTGTCGGCTGTCTCCAGGAAAATGGCCGCAATCTGCTCGTAACCAGCTTTCCGGGCTACGCTGGCAAAGTAGGTATAACGATTCCGGGCCTGCGATTCTCCGGCAAAAGCTGCCAGTAGGTTCTTTTCTGTCCGGCTTCCTTTAAATTCCATACTTTTACGTCCTCCTTTGGTTTATTTTTTCTCTACTATACGGTTCAGTTTGGCTTCTTTTTATGATTTTAAGCATATGGAAAAATATTTTTGGGAGCCACCTAAAATTTTTCTTGACAACTCATCAAATGATGAGTATATTAAATTGCAGAAAACACTAAATACAAAATCCGAAATAATTTTTCAATGTCCAAAATTCCAAGTGTTTTTCATGAATTTCGGAAATTATAATTTTGAATTTGTTGGTTCATCTCCAAATTAGTTGGTCAAATTTTTAATGAAAGCTTGGCAAGGGCCCGGAAGGAAAGGCAGATTGCGCCGCAAGCATCGGCGGGATATCCCCTTTCCATAAACTCCCTGCTGGCCATCCGCAAAGCGCAGCGGGGGCGTGATCAGAAAGCTTCGGAGAAATAGCAGAAACCCCCGCCACAGTTAGGGAGAAATATGTGCCTTATGATTGCAAGCAAGATGACTTTTCTTCCGGGACCCTGAAATCACAGGACATTTT